>NZ_DAMBKZ010000020.1:0-82760 GCF_032066345.1 Brucella sp. | reverse complement strand
CCCTGCTGACGCTGATGAAACTGAGAACCTTCATCGCGCTTTTCGCGGTGTTCATCTTCTTCTCGTTCGCAGCGCCGAACTTCCTGTCAGCTGCCAACCTGATCCTGATGTCGAAGCACGTTGCGCTTAACGCATTTCTTGCAATGGGCATGACCTTCGTCATCATCACAGGCGGCATCGACCTTTCCGTCGGCTCCATTGTGGGGCTTTGCGGCATGGTTGCCGGCGGTCTTCTGATCTACGGGATCGATCTTGGCATCGGCTATACGATCTATTTCAACATCATTGAAATCTCGCTGATCACATTGGCTGTGGGTGTCGCAGTCGGCTTCATAAACGGGCTATTGATAACCAAACTGAATGTTGCGCCTTTCATTGCGACACTCGGCACGCTTTATGTAGCGCGTGGCCTGGCACTTCTGTCCTCGGACGGCCAGACCTTCCCGAACCTTGTAGGCCGCGAAGATCTGGGCACAACCGGCTTCGCCTTCCTCGGATCAGGCAGCATTCTCGGTCTTCCGGTCTCGATCTGGATTCTGATCGTCGTCGCATTGGCCGCAGCCTATATCGCGCGATACACGCCGCTTGGTCGCCAGATTTTCGCAGTCGGCGGCAATGAACGTGCGGCACGCATGTCGGGTATCCGCGTCGACCGCGTAAAGATGTTCGTTTACATGTTTTCGGGCTTCTGTGCGGCGATCGCCGGGCTTATCATCTCGTCCGAACTGATGTCTTCGCATCCGGCAACCGGCAACTCGTTCGAGCTGAATGCCATTGCGGCAGCCGTCCTCGGCGGGACTTCAATGTCGGGCGGACGCGGCACCATTGGCGGCACAATCATCGGTGCATTCGTCATCGGTATTCTCTCCGACGGTTTGGTTATGATGGGTGTTTCGTCCTTCTGGCAGATGGTCATCAAAGGGCTTGTCATCATCATTGCCGTGGTGGTTGATCAGGCACAGCGCCGCCTCCAGCAGCGCGTTACACTCATGCAAATGGCAAAAGCAGGATAAAGGCTCAGTAAATGGCACAATTGAATGGCGCTCTGATCGGCTGCGGTTTCTTCGCAATCAACCAGATGCACGCATGGAATGACGTTTCGGGTGCCAAAATCGTGGCAATCTGCGACCGCGATCCTGAGCGGTTGAAGATTGTCGGTGACCAGTTTGGCATCGAACGCCGCTACACGGATGCGCAAGCGCTGTTTGCAGATGGCGGCATCGACTTTGTCGATATCGCCACCACGGTTTCAAGCCATCGTGCTCTGGTGGAACTTGCTGCCGCCCACAAGGTGCCAGCAATCTGCCAGAAGCCTTTTGCCAAAACGCTTGATGATGCCAAGGCCATGGTGAAGGTTTGCGATGAAGCAGGCATTCCGCTCATGGTGCATGAAAACTTCCGCTGGCAGACGCCTATTCAGGCAGTGCGCAAGGCACTCGACAGTGGCGTCATCGGCACGCCGTTCTGGGGACGTTTCTCCTTCCGCTCGGGCTTCGACGTGTTTTCCGGCCAGCCATATCTTGCAGAAGGCGAACGCTTCATCATCGAAGATTTAGGCATTCATACGCTTGATATTGCACGCTTCATTCTGGGCGATGTGACCAGCCTTGTTGCTCGCACAAAGCGTGTGAACCCGAAGATCAAGGGTGAAGATGTAGCAACCATCCTCATGGACCATGAAAATGGTGCTACTTCCATTGTTGACGTAAGCTATGCCACCAAGCTCGAAACCGACCCTTTTCCGGAAACGCTCATCGAAGTAGATGGCACTGAAGGCTCGATCCGGCTTTTTCAGGGTTATCGCCTTGAAGTGATTACGCCGAGCGGCACCACAGTTTCCGACGTTTCGCCAAAACTGCTCTCGTGGGCCTCACGTCCATGGCACAATATTCAGGAAAGCGTTTTTGCCATTCAGCAGCATTGGGTGGACAAGCTGGAAACTCGCGAAGAAACCTCGACATCGGGTGCGGATAATCTCAAGACTTTCGCGCTTGTTGAAGCCGCCTATGACAGTGCCGCAAACGGCAATCGCGTCGACATTACGGCGTTGCTCAAATGAGCAACGTCGATCCTTTCCTGCTCTATGGAACGCGAGAAGCCGAAGCTCAGCCAACGCATCTGAAAGCAGGCTTGCTTGGCCTGGATTTAAGCGACGGCAATCTTCGCACCATCACTTATGACGGCGTCGAAGTTTTGCGCGCTGTCTCCTATCTCGTGCGGGATCGAGACTGGGGAACCTACAACCCGGAAATCCATGATCTGAATGTCGAGCAAAACGACAGCGGTTTCATTGTCACCTATCAGGCACGTTGCGAAGGCCCGGATGCGACCCAACTCACCATTGATGTCCGCATTCAGGCAGAGAGTGGCGGTACGCTCACTTTCGACGCCGTAGCGAATACCGCGACAGGTTTTGAAACCAACCGGTGCGGCTTTTGCATTCTGCATCCAATCGTCGGTGTGGCAGGCGCACCTGTGAGCGTCGAGCATGTAGACAGTACACTCAACAACACCCGCCTGCCCGATCTGATCGAGCCATGGCAGCCTTTCAAAGACATGCGTGCAATCACCCATGAGGCCATGCCTGGCGTTACGGCCGAATGCCGCATGGAAGGCGATACGTTTGAGATGGAAGATCAGCGCAACTGGTCCGATGCATCTTACAAGACCTATGTACGTCCGTTGGCTTTGCCATGGCCTTACCAGATCGAAGCCGCCAAACCCCAGCATCAGCGCATCGTCCTCAACATTTCCGACACACGCGCGGCGACACCAAATAACACCCGTAATGCGGAGCCGGTGAACATCACGCTTGGTGACACAAGCGGCAGAATGCCGAATATCGGCATTATCATCACACCGGAAGAAGCCAAAGCAAGCCTCGCCGCAATTGATCTGTTGCAGGAGATTGGTCCGCAGGATCTGTTATTTCATTACGATCCACTGGCAGGGCACAAAGGTTCGACCTTTGCGGATTTTGCAGCCCTGGCTGCGAAGCATGGCGGGCGCGTTTCGCTCGAAATTGCATTGCCTTGCGCGAAATCGCTCATCGAAGAGACGACTGCTATCGCTTCTGACATGAAAGCGGCTGGCTTTACCCCGGATGCGGTCATTGTTTCACCGGCTATAGATCGGCAGTCGACACCGCCCGGCAGTGAATGGCCACCCTGCCCGCCGCTTGAAGATGTTTATGCAGCAGCAAGAGCAGCATTCCCGAATGTGCAGCTTGGCGGCGGAATGCTGAGCTATTTCACCGAACTTAATCGCAAGCGAGTTCCGGGCGAGCTTATTGATTTCGTCACCCATTGCACCAATCCAATTGTTCATGCCGCTGATGATCTGAGCGTTATGCAAACACTGGAGGCGCTGCCTTTCATTACCCGTTCGGTGCGCGCGATCTACGGCGACAAGCCCTATCGCATCGGGCCGTCGACCATCCCCATGCGCCAGAATCCTTATGGCAGCAGGACGATGGAAAACCCGAATGGCAAGCGCATTGCCATGGCCAATCGCGATCCGCGCCATAACGGGAAATTCGCGGAAAGCTTCGCATTGGCCTATGCCATATCGGTGCTGAATGCTGGTCTCGACAGCCTTACGCTTTCAGCCCTCACCGGGCCTTTCGGGCTCATTGCGGATGAGAATGAACCGATCGCTATTGGTAACAAGCGCCCTTTATTCAACGCTGTAAAAGCACTTGCACAGCTTGCCGGGAAAAACTTCAGGCTGTGCCAGTCTTCGCGTCCATCGGACGTTCTGGCAATGGCGGTGGAAGAGAAGGTCTGGCTGGTCAATATTACACCACATGAACAGGATGTGGTGGTTGCAGGTAGCAAGACTATAACTTTGCCACCCTATGGCGTGCAGTTGAGCATGATCTGAAAAACGGGCCAATGGCCCGTTTTTTTATTCAGACACTCGGATACTGAGCGTCCGTCACATGCTCCATCCAGTCAACGACTTTACCGTCGAGCTGCTCCTGCATGGCAATATGGGTCATCGCATTTTTTGGTGACGCACCATGCCAATGCTTTTCATTTGGCTCAAACCAGACGACATCGCCGGGACGGATTTCTTCTATCGGTCCGCCCTCACGCTGCACCAACCCCAAACCAGCGGTAACAATCAGTGTCTGGCCCAGTGGATGGGTGTGCCAAGCGGTCCGGGCACCCGGTTCAAATGTAACGGTTGCCGCTGCAGCGCGCCGCGCGTCATTGGGCGAAAACAACGGATCGATGCGAACTTTGCCCGTGAACCAGTCTGCCGGACCCACACCTGATGGCGCAGATCCATTTCTTTTGATTTCCATAGCGTTCTCCTGTCCGTGCATAAGATAGCGTCATGACATGGCAAAGAAATAGCAAAACGCCGATCTCATGACCGGCGTTTATCAAATAGATTTGAATCAATTAGCGGCGTTTCGCTGGCTGCTCACCAAGCGTCATGCCGTGGCGTTTTGAAAGCTCGGCAATAACAAGCTCAAGCTCCTGCTCCTTCCTCACCGCATCCCAACCAAATTCAACACTGAGAATGTCGGCGATTGCCGCAAGATTGGCATTCGACAACGCGCCGTCAATTGCCAGTGTAGTGCGTCGCAGAACAACGTCCGAGAGATGCACCACCAGCTCATTACGCGCAATCCACGCAATTTCCGCACGGCTGATGCTGTCCGTATCGGGCAGAAGTGTAACGCCAACTTTGGCTTCGTCCTGAATGATCGGCAGAGCGGTCGTGCCATAGCGCTGCAAAAGTGTCTCGACACGTTCGACTGCAAGCCCGGTTTCCTTGGCGTGCTTCGCCACCCATGCGGTGCGTGCACGGTCATCCGCCGGGTAGTCCTTGCCGCCACCGATGGTTAAAGTGCGGGTTGATTTAAGACGCTCGCGACCAAAACGCTTGAGTACCGTATCTGCCACTTCTTCCGCAAAACCGCGGAAGGTCGTCCACTTACCACCAACCAGCGAAATGATCGCAAACGGACGGTCTGCATCCGGCTCAATAACTGGTGCGGAGTGGTCCCGGCTGATAAGCCCCGGTTCCGATGCATTGGAGGCGGGCAGCGGGCGAATGCCGCTATAGGTATAGACGATCTGGCTGCGATCGAACTTCAGCTTCGGCAGCAGCGACCGCAGGCTCTCGATAAAGTAATCGATTTCCTTGTCTTCCGCGAAAACCTCATCCGGATTGTTTGCCGGAATATCTGTCGAACCGACCAGCGCCAGACCATGATAATCATAGACAAGGCAGATACGACCATCATCCGCCTCGAAATAGATCATCCGGCCCTTCAGGCTCTTCACCAGCTCGGGGTGATCTACAAGGATATGCGAACCCTTGGTGCCGCCGATCATCTTGGTTTCTTTGCCAAGCGCCGCGTTGACATGATCGATCCATGGACCAGCGGCATTGATGACGATCTTTGGCTTGATCGTGAAAGCAGCACCATCCGGCCCTTCAAAGCTCACTGCACCGTCGCGGGCTGCAACAATGGAGGTAAAATTGGCCGCTGCGCTCTTCGGATTGGCTTTCAGGCCGTCGCTGACAAGCTCATAAACCAGACGTTCTGGCTTACTCACCCATGCATCATAATAAATGCCACCACCCACAATAGACGGTGTCATATAAGGCATTTCCTTCAAGGCACTCTTCTTGAAGAGAAAATTATGCTTAGGCATGACGCGCTCACGCGCACCAAAATAATCGTAAAGACCAAGACCAATCTTGATGAGAACTGCGCCACGGCTGCGCGGTGCTGTGGTTGAACCGAACAGGGTACGAAGTGCTGCGGCAATACCCTTGGTCCAGGAGAAAACCGGAATAAATGTCGGCAGCGGCCGGACATTATGCGGCGCGTTTTTGAGCAGGATATTACGCTCAACGGTTGATTGCGCCACGAGGCCAAACTCACCGGTTTCGAGATATTTGAGACCACCATGAATGAGGCGTGACGGGGCAGCACTCGTGCCGGAACCAAAGTCCCCCTTATCGACGATGAAACAGCTCACGCCCTGTTCACTCAGATCGCGATAGAGACCCGCACCATTGATACCCGCACCCAGAATGAGCACATCAACACCGTCAGCTTCGAGTTGACTGATGCGGTTCTTCATTTGGGCGCTGTTTACGAAATCGTTCATTTCACTGTCTTTACATATTCGGTGCGCTTAGAAGCGCATTGGATTTCAATCCGTTAGAGCATCGATCTTAGGCCAGATCGGTCCAAGTGCAGATGCGATTTCCTTGAACAGCGCATAGCGCTTTTCATACTGCTCGCTACGCGCTGCATCCGGTGTGTAGGTCCGGCCAATTGCATCAAGATCGCGGGGATCGCTATAAACATCAGCGAAAACGCCAGCGCCTTTGCCTGCACAAAGTGCGGCACCCCATGCTGCCGCTTCATCCGTATCGGTGACTGTGACCGGCATACCCAGCACATTGGCAAACATCTGCGCAAAAGATGGGCTGCGCGACACGCCGCCGGTTAGACGCGCTGCGGAAATTTCAAAACCGCTTTTCAGATGGTCGACATGGATACGGTGGTTAAAGGCAATGCCTTCCCAGACCGCGCGCAGCATATCGCCACGTTCCTGCCAGCCGCGCAAACCGAAGAACGCGCCACTAGCCATAGCACCGTAAGGTGAGCCGAACAGATAGGGATGAAACAGAGCTGTTGAAGGCTTGGCCAGTGCGGCGTCAATTTCCGGGCGCAACATATCGTGGATCGAGCGGCCGGTTTTCTCAGCTTCAAGACGTTCCGCCGGGCAGAGCTTGTCGAGGAACCAGTCGTAATTTGCAGTGGAAGCAGGCGAGATGGACATATTGTTCCACTCTCCCGGCGCAATCCCATTGCGGCAGAACCAGCTCTTATCGACATTGGGTTTCGACGACAGCGTTTCATTGATCGAGTAGGTCCCGGCAACAACCGCAACTGTACCAATCTTGAGACCGCCAACACCCAGCGCAGAAGCGGTCACATCATGAAGGCCGCCAACAACAGGTGTTTCAGCAACAAGCCCGGTACGGTTTGCGCATTCTTGCGAAACACCGCCAATGATCTCATCCGAGCGCGACATCGGCGGCAGCGCATCCCAAAGTGCCTCAAGGCCGAAAAGTTTGAGCGCGTCTTTGGAATAGTCTTGCGTTTTATAATCAGTAAAAGACGTCGATGCCTCGGTACGATCAGTGCCGACTTCGCCCGTCAGGCAGAAACGCAGCCAATCCTTACACGCAATCACATGCCCGATGCGCCCATAGCGTTCAGGCTCATTTTCCTTAACCCAGGCCAGAATGGCGGACGGTGCAGAGGCGTGCGGCAGCTGACCGGTGATCGCAATCGACTGTTCTGCGACAGGGCTGTTCACCCAGCGCTCAGCCACATCAACGGCACGGCTATCCAGCGACAGAATGCCTTTGCCAAGCGGGCGGCAATCCTTATCGAGCATGTAGATGCCGTCACCATGGGCGGTGGTGGCGATGGCTAGAATATCAGATGCAGGGCGTCCACTTTTTGCAAGTGCTTCAGCAATTGCATCCGCAGTCGCATTCCAGAATTCATCCATGTCGCGTTCGACATGGCGGGGGCGTGGGAAGGATTGCGCGACGCGGCGGCGGGCAACGGCAAGCGTCGAGCCATCAACGTCAAATATTACGGCCTTGGTGACGGTCAGTCCGCTATCAATTCCCAACAGAGACGGCATGGATCGTATTTCCTGATATGTATGCGATGAAGTACTGAGGCTTATTCTCTTGTTCCGCCAGAACTGGCGATAACCACATTGATGTTCTGCGACTGCATGCGTTCGATATGTTCATGCGGAGTCTTGTCATCGACAATGACGACATCAAAATCACTCAGCGCACCAAAATTATGCAGCGCCCGGCGCTCAAACTTTGTGTGATCGGTCAACAGCACGCGCTTTGCAGCGCTTTCCAGCATGGCACGCTTGGTTTCAACCATTTCGGGCGACTGGTGAAACAGCAGATCGTCCATAATCGCCGAGATCGAAATGAAAGCCACATCGGCACGCAGACGGCGGATTTCATGGATCGTCATGCCGCCAACAAAGGCGTTGCACCAGTTGTACAGCTGACCACCGAGACCTAGCAGCGTGACATCTTTCATGTCGCGCACTTCATTCATCAGGATCAGCGAATTGGTAATGACCGTCAGCGGTCCCTTATCGGAAAGATAGGGAACCATTTGAAGAACAGTTGTTGAGTCATCGAAGAAAATGGCCTGACCCGGCTCTACGAATTGCATCGCGGCTTCAGCGATCAGTTTCTTTTCTTCGGATTGACGCGCAACGCGATAGAGATCGCTTGCTTCGATAAGGCTAGTGGGGGCTGCGGAAACAATACCGCGTGATTTGCGAAACAGGCCGCGGCTTACCAGCTCATCCACGTCGCGATGCGCGGTCATGAGGCTGATTGCGAAACGTTCGGTCAGATCTTCGATCCGCACCGACCCTTCCGACATAATCATTTCAGCAATTTGCTGGCGGCGAACCAGCTGACGTGCGTGCCGACTATCGTTCGGCACCTGCTCTGTCATCAGGTTGTCTATGCTTGCTTTGTTGCTTGTGACCATGCTTACCACTCGTCCCCAGCCCGCTCAATTATTGACCGGTCCCGATTCATAGCATCGGTACGAAAAATAGAGAGAGGAGCGCGAGGTTAAGCCCGCGCTCCATCTTTTCAGGTCTTACTGTTCGAGAACGAACGGAGCAGTGTACTTGTCGACATTGTCCTTGGTGATCAGGAAGCAATCGAAAAGCTGCTTTTCCTGGTCAACGCCGGTCTTACCGGTCTTGATGAACGTGTCGGCCTGCTTGACTGCAGCTTCCGAGAAAATCGCAACTGGCTGCAGAACGGTGTACTGCAGTTCACCAGCCTTGATCGCAGCGACTGCGTCTGGCGAACCGTCGAAACCACCAACCTTGACCTTGTCGAGCTTGCCAGCCTTTTTCAGAGCAGCAATCGCGCCAAGAGCCATTTCGTCGTTACCCGAGATAACGCCGATGATGTCTGGGTTTGCCTGAAGCAGAGCCTGCATCTTGTCGTGGCCCTGGGTACGGTTCCAGTTAGCAACGTCCTGACCAGCCTTTACGAGGTCCGGATACTGCGAAAGAACAGTTTCATAGCCATTCGAACGGGTGGCCGCATTGTTGTCCGACGGCGAACCGAACAGCTCAACATACTTGCCTTCTTCACCAACGCTCTCAACCCACTGCGTTGCACCGAGTGCTGCGCCCTGTGCGTTGTTGGAAACGAGCTGTGCCTTTGCGAGGCCTTCCTGGTTGATTTCAGCGTTTACGAGGAACACTGGAATGCCAGCTGCGACAGCGCGCTTGACTGCACCGACCGAACCGTCAGCATTTGCCGGGTCGAGAATGATCGCGACCGACTTGTTGGTGATCGCGGTGTCGATCAGGTTGCTTTCGGTGTTGGTGTCGCCCTTGTGGCCCCCAACAACAGCCGAATAGCCGAGGCCTTCAGCGGTCTTCTTGGCGATTTCACCTTCGGTGTACCAATATGGGTTCGAAGGATCGTTGACCACGATCGAGATCAGACCTTCAGCCCATGCGGTGCTGGCGATAAGCGGCAATGCTGCAGCAGCAGCAAACAGAACGCGCATACCCTTCTTAAACATGTCTCACTCCCGTAAAATTATCGTTGAGTTATGCCGGTTTCCCGGCGTTACCATTTCCAGTGGGCGAGACTTTTAAGCTTGGTCGCCGTCTTGGAAAGTTTTCGCTACCCCCGAAGAACCGGCCCCACCCGGAACGGTGAATGGGGCCGTAATTATCAACGTCGGGAATATTGAATGCTGTTGAGCAGAACTGCGAGCACGATCACTGCACCCGTAAAGACAGTCTGCCAGTAGGATGATACGCCGATGATCACGAGGCCATCGGAAAGGAAACCGATAACAAAAGCACCGAGAAGCGTACCGAGAATTGTACCTCGACCACCCGTAAGCGCTGCGCCGCCGATCACGACTGCCGCGATTGCCGTCAGCTCATAAGTGGTGCCTGCGGTCGGACCAGCCGAAGTCAGCTGCGATGACAGAACCAGACCAGCGATTGCAGCACAGACGCCCGAAATCACATAGACAGAGATCTGCACGCGCTTCACTGGAACGCCCGACAGTTCAGCTGCACGTTCATTCCCACCCGAAGCATAGAGCCAGCGGCCAAATGCGGTGCGGTTGAGTACGACCGCAACGATGATGGCAAGAACAGCAAGTACCAGAACGCCAATCGGCACACCAAAAAGCGTGTTGAAGCCGAGCCAGTCGAAGCCGGTATTGCCGAGCTCAGGACGACCACCAAGATTGTTGTAGGTCAGACCATTGGTCATCAGAAGCGCTACACCGCGTGCGCAATAAAGCACGCCGAGTGTCGCCACGAAGGCCGGAACGCGCAGATAAGCGATCAGAACACCGTTCACCGCACCAACAAATGCGCCCAGGGCACAGGTGATGATGACAACCGCCCAAACCGGGAAGTAAAGGATAACACCCAGTTCCGGAATATTGACGCCCTGCATGAGGAAGCCCGCGACAACGCCCGCAAGCCCCAGTGTAGAACCGACCGAAAGATCAATACCGCCATTGAGGATAACCAGCAGCATACCAATCGCCAGCAAGCCGAAAATGGCCACATGCGAGGACATGATGAGGAAGTTATTGACGGTAAAGTAATAAGGCGAAAGGAACGAGAAGGCTGCGATGATCGCAATCAACGCAAAGAACGCACGGCCTTCGAGCAGCAAATGCACGATGCTGGTTTTGCGCTTTGTCCCGGTGGACGCCGCCTTTTTGTCGTTGGTGCTCGTGACTGACATTCTATCAGTGCTCCATAACTATTTTAGTGACCGACCATGGACTCGCCCGAGGCGGCCATGATCTTTTCCTTGGAGACATCGGAGCCGAATTCGGCCGAGATGCGTCCACGGTGCATAACGATGATACGATGAGCGATGCTGAGGCATTCGCCGACTTCAGATGTCGTATAGACGACTGCAAGCCCGTCCTTGGCCTTTTCGGCCAGCAGCTTGAACACTTCTGCCTTGGCACCAATATCGATACCGCGGCTTGGCTCATCCAGAAGGATAACCTTTGGCTCGGTCGCCAGCATTTTGCCAATAACGACCTTCTGCTGGTTGCCGCCAGACAGCGAACCGATTGCGGCTTCGCCACCATCCGTCTTGATGTGAACATTCTTAATCGACTGATCAACGATGTTTTTTTCACGCTTCGTCGAGGTAAAAAGGCCTTTCGTCATTTCGCCAATGCTTGCCAGCGAAAGATTGCGGCCAACCGTCATCGTCTGCACAAGACCATCACGCTGGCGATCTTCCGGTACCAGAACCAGCCCCTGATCAATGCGCTGGGCAATCGTGAGGCCTGCCACATCCCTGCCTTCAAGCAGAATGCTGCCCGAATTGGCCTTGAGGCGACCTGCAACGGTTTCAAGAAGTTCGGTACGTCCCGCACCCATCAGACCATAAATACAAACGATCTCACCGGCTCGCACATTCAGCGACATGTTATCGACAAGCGCAAAATCACCGGACTTGTCCTGAACCGTCAGACCTTCCACGGAAAGCGCGACATCGCCCCATTCGTAACCGGTTGGAGGCGAACCAAGATCGAAGTTTTCGCCCACCATGTTGCGAACGATCCATTCCAGATCAATATCGGCGCGCGGTGCATAAGCGGTCATAGCGCCATCGCGCAGCACAACCGCGTGATCAGTGATCTGCAGCGCTTCTTCGAGATGGTGCGAAATATACACAATCGCCACGCCGCGCGCGGTAAGATCGCGAATGACCTTGAACAGTACTTCCACTTCCGAAGCACTGAGCGCTGAAGTCGGCTCATCCATGATCAGAATGCGGGAATTGACCGAAAGCGCACGCGCGATTTCGACAACCTGCTGCTGACCTAGACGAAGCTCTTCAACAGGCGTTAGCGGATCGATATCTTCTTCAAGTTCCGCAAGAAGTTCGCGGGTTAAGCGTTCTTCTTCTGCGAAATTGACGCCCGTTGCACCGCGAATTTCGCGTCCCATGAAGATGTTGTCGCGCACATTCATATTGGGCGCGAGGCTCAGCTCCTGATGGATGATCGAAATGCCACGATCGCGTGCCTCGGTTGAAGAATTGAACACAACCGGCTCGCCATCAAGGATGATCGTGCCCGAAGTTGGCTGAATGACGCCCGAGAGAACCTTCATCAGCGTCGACTTGCCAGCACCGTTTTCGCCAAAAAGCGTTGTGACCTGACCGCGACGGATTTCAAAGTTCACGCCTTTGAGCGCATTGATACGCCCATAAGCCTTGGCAACATCATGTGCGGAAAGAACGACTTCGCCGTGCTTGCCTTCAACTTTGGTTTGAACGGTCATTTTACTTCAAACCCCACTGGCGTAACCAGCCAGTTCTTCGGGTTGACCAGCTTGAAAACACCCGTGACCGAAACCGTTTTGCCGACGAGATTATCGACATCGACGCCTTCAAGAACCTGCTTCTTCATCTCATTGTTAAGAGCTGAACCAGCGTTCTGGAATTCGATCTGGTTCTTGAACTGACCGAATTCGATTGTACCGGTTGCATCACGCAGATCGGTGCCGTTTACAGCAGGACCCGTCTGAACGCGGATAGCCATGCCTTCAGGGAAACCATCGACCTTGATGACATTATAGTTCGACTTGCGTTCTTCGACAGTGCCAGTGAACTTGACCGGGATAACCGGGTTCACGCTGCCGACGCCATATTTCTTACCGGCTGCATCCTTGTCGGCCGCAAGTGCGGTGCCAACTTCAACGGCATCCGCGGCGCGTTCTTCGACGCTTGCCTTGACCTTTGGAAACTCTGATGCGCCATAGGCGTCAGGCGAGAAAACCTGCTGACGCACATCAGCGTCCGAGCCGATCTTCACGACTTTCGTGTCAAATCCAATCGCACCGACAACCACGACCGCAGCGACCACACTCCAGAGGACTGCGCGGTTCAGCTTGGCGGGCTTCTGTGAAACTTGATTAGCTTGTGTACTCATAATCAAACGCCTTCAGCAAATTCTGCCGGATTGTCGTTGTAAAAACGGATTATGCGGCTGAATTCATACCGCTTGTAGACTGCACTCGCGATAAAGCACCCGACCAGCAGCAGCTAAACGGAAGCTTGAACAGGTGGATATGGGAGTGACAAATTTATGCATGACGATCCTCCACATAATTCCCTGGCCCCGCCCCTCCGCGCAGCATGGAAACAGATGCGCCGCGACCATATGCTATGGTAGCGACATGTTATCAACTTCAATAATGATGTTATAAACACCTATAACTGTCAATCGGATGTTTTTGTAACGCGCCGCGTTTCGCACGGTTTCGGGCTAAAAACTGACCATTCTGCCGCCAATTTCACCGCTCTGAATGATACGCGGAGACTTGGTTTTAAAAGCTGTCACTGGCAATACATGCTCTTGCCAAAAACGCTAGTTCTATTTTTTATTATTTAAAAACAGATATATAGACACGACATCCACTTCTTTTCTTCTAGCAGAAGATGCTAATCCATCCGCAAAGAAGCTAGGGTTCGAACTACAATTTCCACCACAATCACCTTTTGGTGAAAAAAAATGCTTACCCACGAAAATTTTACAGACAGGCCGTTATCGTTATGTTATCTCGATCATAAGCGAAGGCCCATTCTCATTAAAAACATGGGTAGCGAGCGACAAATTTCGTCGCGGGAGGAATCCAAATGTCCGCCAAGGACCTCATTGGGAAAGCATAATTTAGTCATGCGTGGTCAAGGTGATATAATCATCGGCATCGACGCGGGCACATCCGTCGTCAAGGCTGTGGCATTCGACCTTAGCGGTCGGCAACTCGATTCGGCAGCCGTCCGAAATAAATATGAAACCGGCGAACATGGCGCTGTTACACAGTCGCTTTCCCAAACATGGGAAGATTGCGCCAGCGCATTGCGTGGCCTTGCCGAGAAAATTCCAAACTTAAGCCAGCGCACTGCCGCTGTTTCCGTCACCGGCCAGGGTGACGGTACATGGCTGGTCGGACGAGACAACAAGCCTGTTGGCGATGCCTGGATCTGGCTCGACGCCCGCGCGGCCAATACAGTTACCAAACTTGCAGCAGGACCGATGAACCGCGCGCGCTTTGAAGCGACCGGTACCGGCCTCAATACCTGCCAGCAAGGCACCCAGATGGCGCATATGGACAGTTTCGTACCGGAACTGCTCGACAATGCGGAAGTCGCCCTTCATTGCAAGGACTGGCTTTACCTCAACCTCACCGGCGTCCGCGCCACGGACCCTTCAGAAGCCAGTTTCACCTTCGGCAATTTCCGCAATCGTCAATATGACGAAGTGGTTATTGAAGCCCTCGGCCTTAAAAAGCGCCGTGGTTTGCTGCCCGAAATCGTGGACGGCACTCTGAACCAGCATCCGCTAACCCCCGAAGCGGCTGCGGCGACAGGTCTTTTGGCCGGAACGCCGGTGAGCCTTGGTTATGTGGATATGGTGATGACCGCGCTTGGCGCGGGCGTCTATTGCGGCACCGCTGATGCAGGTTGCTCGACCATCGGATCGACCGGCGTGCATATGCGTGCAAAGCAGGTTTCCGACATTCATCTGAATGCGGAAGGCACGGGTTACGTCATTGCGCTGCCAGTTCCGGGCATCGTCACGCAGGTTCAGACCAACATGGGCGCCACGATCAATATCGACTGGATTCTGCAGATCGCAGCCGACCTCATGTCGACGGCAGACAAAAAAGTCTCGCTGAACGATCTGATCCCGCGCCTCGATGAGTGGTTTAACGCAAGCCGCCCCGGCGCGCTTCTTTACCATCCTTATATTTCGGAAGCCGGAGAACGCGGACCTTTCGTCAACGCTTTTGCCCGTGCGGGCTTTATCGGTCTTTCAAGCCGTGATCGTTTTCCCGAACTGGTTCGTTCGGTGATCGAAGGTCTCGGCATGGCGACACGCGATTGCTATGCGGCCATGGGTGATATGCCCGCCGAATTGCGCCTGACAGGCGGCGCCGCTCGCTCGCGCGCACTGCGCAGCACCTTGTCTGCAGCGGTCAACGCACCTGTGCGCGTTTCATCACGTGAAGAAGCTGGTGCGGCAGGTGCAGCCATGATGGCCGCGGTTGCGATCGGCGCTTATAAGACCATGGATGACTGCATAGCAGAATGGGTGGCCCCGCTGCTTGGAGCCACTGAAGCGCCTGATGAAGTGCAGGCGAAACGCTATGAAGAACTCTTCACGGCCTACAAGGACGCAAGACTGGCTTTAGAGCCTATCTGGGACAAGCTCGCAGCTGATAGATAATTAGACAATCGGCTGAAATTACATATTATTTTGCCGGAATGCCGGCATCCGAAGGAGCATGAAATGGCTGAACCGGAAATCTACGATCTGTTTGTGATTGGTGGCGGGATCAACGGCGCGGGCGTGGCTCGCGATGCAGCCGGGCGCGGCCTCAAGGTTGTGCTGGCGGAAAAAGACGACCTCGCCGAAGGCACCTCGTCCCGCTCAGGCAAGCTTGTGCATGGTGGCCTGCGTTATCTCGAATATTACGAATTTCGCCTTGTCCGCGAAGCGTTGATTGAGCGCGAAGTTCTGCTTAATGCGGCACCGCATATCATCTGGCCGATGCGCTTTGTTCTGCCGCACAGTCCGCAGGATCGTCCGGCTTGGCTCGTCCGCCTCGGCCTGTTCCTTTACGACCATCTTGGCGGTCGCAAGAAGCTGCCCGGAACCCGCACACTTGATTTGAAGCGCGACCCGGAAGGCACGCCGATTCTCGATCAATATACCAAGGGCTTCGAGTATTCCGATTGCTGGGTGGATGACGCCCGCCTCGTCGTTCTCAATGCTGTGGGCGCCGCTGAAAAAGGCGCGACCATTCTGACCCGTACGCCAGTTACCTCCGCACGTCGCGAAAAAGGCGGCTGGGTCGTTGAAACCAAAAACCGCGATACTGGCGAAGTGCGCAGCTTCCGCGCGCGCTGCATCGTCAATTGCGCAGGCCCTTGGGTTACAGACGTTATCACCAATGTGGCTGGCTCAAATTCTTCGCGCAATGTGCGTCTGGTCAAGGGCAGCCATATCATCGTGCCAAAGTTCTGGTCGGGTGCGAATGCCTATCTGGTTCAGAACCACGACAAGCGCGTGATCTTCATCAATCCATATGAAGGCGACAAGGCGCTCATCGGCACCACCGATATCGCTTATGAAGGCCGTGCCGAAGACGTCAGCGCAGACGAAAAAGAAATCGATTACCTGCTCACCGCAGTAAACCGCTATTTCAAGGAAAAGCTGCGCCGCGAAGACGTGCTGCACAGCTTCTCTGGTGTGCGTCCGCTGTTTGATGACGGTGAGGGCAATCCATCAGCTGTCACCCGCGACTATGTTTTCGATCTGGATGAGACCAACGACGCGCCACTGCTTAACGTGTTTGGTGGCAAGATCACCACATTCCGCGAGCTCGCAGAGCGCGGTATGTATCGCTTGAAGCACATCTTCCCGAATATGGGCGGAGACTGGACTCATGGTGCACCGCTTCCGGGCGGTGAAATCCCGAATGCGGATTACGAAACCTTCGCAAATAGCCTCCGCGACAGCTATCCATGGATGCCGCGCAAGCTCGTCCATCACTACGGGCGTCTCTATGGTGCCCGCACCAAGGACATCGTTGCAGGTGCATCCGATCTTAACGGACTTGGACAGCATTTCGGCGGCAATCTCTATGAGGCTGAAGTTCGCTATCTCGTGTCGAAAGAATGGGCGAAGACGGCGAACGACATTCTCTATCGCCGCACCAAGCACTATCTGCATCTGACCGAAGCCGAACGTACTGCTTTCATTGCATGGTTCGACAACGCCAAACTTGCTGCATAAAGCGCGACAACCGAGGACACCATGGCCCTTACGCTTTCGCTGAACACCAATCCGCTTGTGAACCGCTTTGCAGAGCCGGATGATCTGATCGAAACCGTTGCGCGCGACCTGCGCCTGCGCGATCTGCAGCTCACGCACGAGTTCATCAATCCAAGCTGGCAGGCTTCGACCATTCGTCGCCTGACGCGCGACATGGACAAGGCATTAGAGCGCACCGGTGTCCGTGTAACGTCGGGCATGACGGGCCCCTATGGCCGCCTCAACCATTTCGGCCATCCCGATGCCGAAGTGCGCCGCTATTACATCGACTGGTTCAAGACATTTGCCGATATCATCGGCGATCTCGGTGGCAAGTCGGTCGGAACACAGTTTGCGATTTTCACCTACAAGGATTTTGACAATCCTGAACGCCGCGAAGAGCTGATTAAGATTGCGATCGACTGCTGGGCGGAAGTTGCCGAACATGCGAGCCGTGCCGGTCTGGAATATGTCTTCTGGGAACCAATGAGCATTGGTCGTGAATTTGGAGACACAATCGCTGAAAGCATCAAGCTTCAGGATCGACTGACCGCCGCCAATATGGCAATTCCAATGTGGATGATGGCCGACATCGATCATGGCGATGTCACCTCCGCTAACCCGGACGATTTCGACCCCTATGCTTGGGCGCGTGCCGTGCCCAAGGTCTCACCGATCATTCACATCAAGCAGAGCCTTATGGATAAGGGCGGCCATCGTCCTTTCACCGCTGCTTTCAATGCCAAGGGCCGTATCCAGCCTGAACCTTTGCTCAAGGCTTTTGCTGAAGGCGGTGCGGTGGATAACGAAATCTGCCTTGAACTCTCATTCAAGGAACGTGAGCCAAACGACCGTGAAGTTATTCCGCAGATTGCGGAAAGTGTGGCCTTCTGGGCGCCGCACATTGACACGGGCGCAGGCGATTTGAAAATATAACTACAAGAAAAGAATAAAGAATCGGGAGCAAGCAGCACGAAAATGGCAGATTCAGACGATTCCTTGGCCCTTCGTGCAGCCTGGCTCCATTTCATTGCTGGCATGACCCAGTCAGCGGTGGCAAAGCGCCTTGGCTTACCATCTGTGAAGGCGCACCGATTGATCGCCAAAGCCGTTGCTGATGGCGCGGTTAAAGTGACAATCGACGGCGATATCACCGAATGTATCGACCTCGAAAACCGTCTAGCAGAGCAATATAATCTTGAATATTGCGAAGTTGCGCCCGATCTCGGCGAAGATGCCTTGCCTCTCTTGTCTCTCGGAAGTGCGGGTGCGGAATTTCTGCGCCGCGAAATCGAGCATGGCGACCATGAAGTGATCGGCCTCGGCCATGGCCGTACGCTTTCAGCAGCGGTCAATCACATGCCGCGCGTGGCGGCGAAGGATTTGCAATTTGTGTCGCTGCTCGGTGGTCTGACGCGAAATTTTGCGGCCAATCCACATGATGTGATGCATCGCATTGCCGAAAAAACCGGCAGACCTGCTTATGTGATGCCAGTGCCTTTCTTTGCAAATACGGCAGAAGATCGCGAAGTGCTACTGGCCCAGAAGGGTGTTACCAGCGTCTTTGAAATGGGGTGTCAGGCCGAACTCAAGATTGTTGGTATCGGTACTGTCGACGCCCATGCGCAGCTCGTCACATCAGGCGTGATTGATCTGTCGGAAATGGAAGAGATCGCAGAGCGTGGCGCTGTCGGTGAAATGCTGGGGCATTTCTTCGACATCAACGGAACGCGGCTTGAAACAGGGCTGACGGCACGCACCATTGCCGCTTCGGTGGAAAATGCCGATATGAGCCGCATTATCGGCCTCGCTGGCGGGCTCTCCAAAGCAGACGCTATCCGTTCAGTGCTTAGGAGCGGTCGCCTTTATGGGCTGATTACCGACGAGCGCACGGCCAAAGCACTTCTGCAATAGTCACAACGTCGATCAACAAAATATCACAAAATCACATTTTATATAGATTGTTTTGTGATTTTGTGATTTAAGTTTGTGTGATAAACAAACACGCTCTGAGATCGGAAATTCCGTGAAACGCGACGAAAGAAGACAGGCGATCATCAATCTGCTGATTGAAAATCATGCAGTCGATCTCGATGATCTTTCCGAGCGCTTTGCTGTCTCCAAGATGACCATCCATCGCGATCTGGATTCTCTTGAAGAATCCGGCGTGCTGCGCAAAGTACGCGGCGGCGCAACCATGGATGCTGGCTCTCAGTTTGAAAGCGATTTCCGTTTTCGCGTCCAGCAGGATAACGAAGCCAAGATCGAGATGGGCCGCGCGGCCCTTGACCTGATCGAACCTGGCATGACCGTGATGATTAATGACGGTTCCACCGCCGCAGTTCTCGGAAGCATGTTGATCGAAAAACGCCCGCTGACGGTGATTACCAACAATGCGGTCATCATCGAAAACCTCAAAGGCGAAGGCGGCATCAATCTGATCGCGCTCGGCGGGGTATTTTCGGCAAAGTTCAATGCGTTCTTTGGCCTGCTGACCGAAGAAGCGCTGTCAAAACTCAGCGCAGATATTGCCTTCATTTCCGCGCCTGCGGTCAATGGGCGTCTGGTCTACCATATGGATGAAAACGTCGTCCGCACCAAGCGCGCCATGACTGCGTCGGCAACCCGCACATGCCTGCTGGTCAATCATCAGCGTTTCCGCCGCACGGCCCTGCATGTGATGGCTGATCTTGGCGATTTCGATGCGATCATCACGGATAAATCACCGGGCGATGCACTTGTGGCTGAACTTGAGCCGGCAGGCATCAAACTGACAATTGCAGAATAACACACGAGAAGAAAGACCATTCAAGCATGTCCAAGTTCTGGGTAGGTACGAGCTGGAAAATGAACAAGACGCTTGCGGAAGCACGCGTTTTCGCGGACGCACTGAAGGACGCCGATGCTGACCGCTCGGCAGACATCCAGCGCTTCGTCATTCCGCCGTTTACTTATGTTCGTGAAGTGAAGGAAATTCTGTCGGAAACCTCCGTCAAGGTTGGCGCGCAGAACATGCACTGGGCTGATCAGGGTGCATGGACTGGCGAAATTTCGCCGTTGATGCTGAAAGATTGCAACCTCGACATCGTAGAGCTCGGCCATTCAGAACGCCGCGCAAACTTTGGCGAAACCAACGAAACTGTTGGCCTCAAGGTTGAAGCAGCCGTTCGTCACGGCCTGATCCCGCTTATCTGCATTGGCGAAACGCTCGAAGACCGCGAAAGCGGACGCGCTGCGGAAGTGCTTGCTGAAGAAGTGCGCGGTGCACTTTCCAAGCTTTCGGACGAACAGAAAAAGGCCGAAATCCTGTTTGCCTATGAGCCTGTCTGGGCAATTGGTGAAAATGGCATTCCAGCCTCGGCAGATTACGCCGATGCCCGCCAGGCCGAAATTATTGCTGTTGCTGAAGGTATCCTTGGCCGTCGCGTGCCATGTCTCTATGGCGGCTCGGTCAATCCCGGCAACTGCGAAGAACTCATTGCCTGCCCGCATATCGACGGCCTGTTCATTGGCCGTTCGGCATGGAACGTGGAAGGCTATCTCGATATTCTGGCGAAATGCGCCAAAACCATCAAAGCTAATTAAGGAGCAATATCATGAAAGTAGCAGTAGCAGGCGATAGCGCCGGTGAAGGTCTGGCCAAGGTTCTTGCAGATTATCTGAAGGATCGTTTTGAAGTGTCCGAAATCTCCCGCACGGACGCTGGCGCAGACACATTCTACGCAAACCTCTCGGACCGCGTTGCATCCGCCATTCTCGACGGCACTTATGACCGCGCAATTCTGGTTTGCGGCACCGGTATCGGTGTTTGCATTGCAGCCAACAAGGTTCCTGGCATCCGCGCAGCGCTGACCCACGACACCTATTCGGCAGAACGTGCAGCACTCTCCAACAACGCGCAGATCATCACCATGGGCGCACGCGTTATCGGTTCGGAAGTTGCAAAGACCATTGCTGATGCGTTCCTTGCACAGACTTTTGACGAAAATGGCCGTTCGGCTGGCAATGTTGACGCGATCAACGAAGTCGACGCCAAGTACAACAAGTGCTGATTGTCTGAACAACGTCCCAAAACACAAAAAGCGGCGGGTTTTCCCGCCGCTTTTTTATATTGAAGCTAGACTATTTTAGCTGAACTTCGGATCCAGCGAACCATCGCGATAACGCTTTGCCATATCCGACAGCGGGATCGGACGAATTGACTGAGCATGGCCAGCGGTGCCGAACTGCTCGAAGCGATCCTTGCAAAGCTTGGTCATCGCAGCCATTGCAGGCTTGAGATACTTGCGCGGATCGAACTCGCTCGGGTCTTCCTGCAACACGCGGCGAATCTGGCCCGTCAGCGCCATGCGGTTATCAGTGTCGATGTTGATCTTGCGTACGCCATGCTTGATACCGCGCTGGATTTCTTCAACAGGCACACCCCAGGTTGGCTTCATCTTGCCGCCATACTTGTTGATGATTTCCTGCAAATCTTCCGGCACCGAAGACGATCCATGCATGACAAGATGCGTGTTTGGCAGCTTACGATGGATCTCTTCGATCACGTTCATTGCAAGCACGGAACCATCTGGCTTGCGGCTGAACTTGTAAGCGCCATGCGAGGTGCCCATAGCGATTGCCAGTGCATCAACCTTGGTTTCACGCACGAATTTCACGGCTTCATCCGGGTCTGTCAGAAGCTGGTCATGCGAAAGCTGACCTTCCGCACCGTGACCGTCTTCTGCCTCACCCATACCGGTTTCGAGCGAACCGAGAACACCAAGCTCACCTTCAACCGAAATGCCACCAAGATGGGACATTTCACTGACCTGACGCGTAACGGAGACGTTGTAGTCCCAGTCGGCAGGGGTCTTGCCATCAGCCTTGAGCGAGCCGTCCATCATGACGGAGGTAAAGCCTGCCTGAATTGCAGTCATGCAAGTGGCAGCTTCGTTGCCGTGATCGAGATGCACGCAAACTGGAATATGCGGATAGATTTCCGTGACCGCATCCATCATGTGGCGCAACATGATATCATTTGCATAGGAACGCGCACCGCGCGAAGCCTGCAGGATCACCGGCGCATTGGTCGCATCCGCCGCTTCCATGATGGCGAGCGCCTGTTCCATGTTGTTGATGTTGAAAGCCGGAACGCCATAGCTGTGTTCAGCAGCGTGGTCGAGCAATTGACGCAGCGTAATACGTGCCATCTGAGTTTCCTCTTAGTTAATTGCGCGGACGCGCGTAATATTCGCCGAGAACATCGACTTCTTCCGCAACACCGAACACCAGCGCGCTGCGCTCGTGGTAGGTTTCGGGAACGATATCGAGGATCGGTGTGGAACCGTTGGTCGCCTTGCCACCAGCCTGCTGGCTGAGGAAAGCAATCGGATTGGCTTCATAAACGAGGCGCAGACGGCCTTTTTCATAACCCGGACGCGCATCGTCTACGTAGAAGAAGATGCCGCCGCGCTGCATGATGCGATGCATGTCGCCGACAGCTGCACCCAACCAGCGCATATTGAAATTGCGTCCGCGCGGACCGTCCTTGCCGTTGTAGCAATCATCGACATAGGCCTTCATGCCAGCCGAAAGATGACGATAAACGGATGCGTTATAGGCGAGATCGGACGTGCGCTCTGGAAGCGTCACATTCTTGCGGGTGATCTGGAAGATACCGCTGACCGGATCAAGCGTCGCGAAAAGAACGCCTTCGCCGACCGAGAAGGCGAGATCAATCGAATTGCCGAACGAGACATAACCTGCTGCCAGCTGGCGATTGCCGGGCTGAAGGAATGGCTCTGCCGTATCCGCAGGAAAGATCGAAAAAATGGTGCCGAGCGGCGCGCCGAGGCCAACATTTCCTGAGCCGTCGAGCGGGTCGATTGCAACCGCAACCAGACCATCCGCTTTGCCCTTAACAGGAAGATCCGCTTCTTCGGACAGAACTGATGCAGCACCCGCCGCAATCAGCAGTTCAACGAAGAGATTGTGTGAGCCGACATCGATGCTCTTCTGCTGATCAGAATCGCTGTTGACGCCAACCAGCTTACCCGGATCACCCGGTAGCGAGCCGCGCGCGATGCGACCAGCGAGACGGCCTGAACCTGCGAGAATGGCCTTGATGACGTTGCTCGTTGCAAGACGCAGGCCATCCTGACCTGCCCAAGTGTCCAGATACTCGCCAGCAGCCTGCGCATCCACACGATCATTGTCGCCTGCAAGAACCAGTGGTGCGAAATTACCTACCATCGTCATTGGCCCTGCTCCTTAAAAAGAGGCAGTTGCAGCACGTTGGAAGCGGGGGAAACGGAATTCATTTACTGGCAATCTCCATGCGTATGTCTTCAAGACACGCCCGATCGTGGGCCGAGACACGGAGGACGTAACACCGTTCTGATATCATCACAATCATGTGGATAACATTATAACGATTTAAATGTGATAATATGTTTTAAAATGATGTTAATTAGAGATACGCAGCGTCATCTCCTCACACGAAACACATGAGGAAGGCCTGAATCCGGGGCGATTCCCCACTCTCTTTTCAAATATTGAAGCGAATTTTTGGTGTCGCAGCGAATTGCGCTTTGGCGGGCTTAAAAGCTAAGAGCCCTGTTAATCCTGCTTTTTCTTGTCGGGATCAAATGTCACAAAGAAGCGGTAAGCCGACCAGAGGCCAAGCGCTCCGAACAGCATGGCCCAACCGATTGCGCCCATCGAAACCTCAAACGCAGCCCATGCCAGACAGCTTCCTAAGATCAATACCCGTATCCACAGAGGTCGAAATCGCGGGTCATCAAACTCAAACATCGTCCAGCCTTGTTACGGTTTCGCATTTCCGCGCCATGCAGGCGGGGAATTCACCTTATTTAGCTAGTTTTCGATCATTCTGTAAGTGCTGGCGCCCCGTTTGGCTGAGATTTTGTGATTTTGATCACATCAGATGCGGAAACTAAAAATCTGCCACCTTACCCCATGCGCTTTTATTCAAGCGTTCGGGCTTATATGAGCTCGGCTCGACAATCGGCTTGCGTCCCAAAATGACATCGGCAATCATATGCCCGGCACCAGGGCCAATGCCAAAACCATGACCACTGAAGCCTGCCGCCAGAATGAAACCCGGAACAGTTTCAATTTCTCCTATTGCCGGTACGCCATCGGGCGTGCTGTCGATATAACCAGCCCAGCGATTTGCAATTGGCACTCCAGCTAGCGCTGGTAATAGTTCCTGCGCCCTTTGATACGTTAAACCAATCTGCCCTTCGTCGGGCTTGGGGTTGAGAATGCGATTGCGCTCCATCGGCGTCACTTCATCCAACCGCCACTTGGTCAATGTTTCATGCCCAGAACACCAGCCTTGAATGCCGCCGGGAGCAAGGCTGCGCCAGCGGCGCATGAACATCGGTACAAACTCACGGCTGAAACGCAATTGCTGCGGCGTCACGTCAACGCGCGCGCGACCGCTGATCGCGAGTGTATAACCCCCATCCATACGGCGCGTCAGCGACACTTGAGCCGTGTGCAATGCATCGGGCAAACCAACAACGCCGGATGCGACGGATAAAATGGAAGCACGAACTGCGGCCTGCGGAAAACGAATGCCAAGCTGGTTGCAGAAGGAGGATGCCCATGCACCACCCGCCATTACAACAGTCTTTGTGCGGATGGTACCCGACTCCGTTACAACACCGCTGACACGACCACCGCTTAATTCAAGTCCACGGGCGGCACAGTTCTGATGAACAGTTCCGCCGGCTGCCATGATACTTCGAGCCACCACAGGAACTGCGCGTGACGGATCAGCAATTCCGTCAGTTGGCGAGAAAACACCGCCTTTCCAGCTCTGCCCGGTTGCTTTGCCGCGCTCAGCAGCCTCACCCGTGCTGAGCATATGCGTGGTAACGCCCACTGTTTTTGCAAAATCCCGCCAGCGGGCCCAGCCCGCAATCTCCGCCTCATCCTGCGACAGATAAAGAAGGCCGCACCGGCGAAAACCGGGATCTTCTCCGGTTTCTTCTGCAATCTTGTCCCAAAGCTCGAGGCTTTTTGTAGCCATGGGAAGCTCACGGGCATCGCGGTTTTGTTGTCGACACCAGCCCCAGTTTCGGCTCGATTGCTCCGCAGCGATACGCCCCTTTTCAACAAGAGCCACTTTTACGCCGCTACGCGCTAGATAATAGGCTGTGAAAACGCCCACTACGCCACCACCAATCACAACGACATCCGCCTCACTTGGCAAGGTTGGACTGGTTTCGATGTGTAAAAGCGGTGCAGACATGCGCAGGACTCCGATGTTTCGCATATCCTAGTGCTGTACGTTCCGCTTGATGCGTTGGAGTTTGTCTTTACACAGAATTTCGTATGGTTTGGCGTCGTTTTGACAGGCGATTATTGCGCCCAAACAGCGTGCAGTGCGTGGCTCTACTGAATATCAGAAACAGAGCATGGCGCGATTGCAGCTTCCGGGGAAAAAGATAATAATCTCAACCGAAAGTACCGAATAACTGGTTTTGCTATGAAGCTCGATAAAATCGACATCAAAATTCTATCCGAAATGCAGAAGAATGGGCGGATAACCAATGTCGAGCTTGCAGAACTCGTCAACCTTTCACCCAGTCCCTGCCTCATGCGGGTGAAAAAGCTGCAATCTGAAGGTTATATCACCGGCTATTCCGCGCAGATCAATGTTTCGAAGCTTGGACAGACATTGACGGTTTTCACTGAGATTACGCTCAAAAACCATCGTCAGATCGATTTTGCGCGATTTCTTGCCACCGTCGAGAAGATCGATTCCGTTATTGAGTGTCATCTGGTTTCCGGCGGCTACGATTATCTGATGAAGTTCGTCACCGCCGGAATTGTCGAGTATCAGACGATCATGGAACGCCTGATCGATATGGATATCGGCATAGATAAATATTTTAGCTTCGTTGTCCTCAAATCACCGATCGTCAAAGCGCATCTGCCGCTTGATGTGATGTTCACAGAGTAGCGGATCAGGCGGCCTCAGAACGCGGCGCCATTGCGCCTGTCATCAAGGCCACTGCATCCGACATCGAATATTCCTTCGGATCGACTACCGTCAGTCGCTTACCAAGACGATGAATATGGATGCGATCAGCCACTTCAAAAACATGCGGCATGTTGTGCGAGATCAGCACAATCGGCATTCCTCGTGCCTTCACATCCTGAATAAGCTCCAGAACGCGGCGGGATTCCTTTACGCCAAGTGCCGCCGTCGGCTCATCCATGATGACGACCTTTGAACCGAAGGCCGCAGCGCGTGCAACCGCGACACCTTGCCGTTGACCGCCGGAAAGGGTTTCCACCGCCTGACCAATGTTCTGGATGGTCATCAGGCCGAGTTCAGACAGCTTTTCCCGCGCGATCTTTTCCATCGCTCCACGATCAAGCATCCTGAGTAATGAACCAAGCGGTCCCTTGCGGCGGATTTCGCGTCCAAGAAACAAATTATCCGCAATGGAAAGCGCAGGAGAAAGAGCAAGATTCTGATAAACCGTCTCAATACCTGCATGGCGCGCTTCCATTGGCGAATGGAAACTGACTGGCTTGCCATCAAGCAATATCTCGCCTTCATCGGGACGGATGGCCCCTGACAGCGCTTTAATAAGCGAAGATTTGCCAGCGCCGTTGTCGCCAATGACAGCAAGGATTTCTCCCGGATAGAGGTCAAAGTCGGCATGATCGAGTGCAGTGACGCGCCCATAACGCTTGACGAGACCGCGTGCGGAAAGAACCGGTGTTGTAGAGGTTTTCATGCGGCAGCCTTTCTGATCCATTGGTCAATGGCAACGGCAGCAATAATAAGAACACCAATAAGGAGATAGGTCCATTGCGGATCTGTACCCCACAAGCGCAAGCCCAGCGAAAAAACACCAACAATCAGCGCGCCAAACATTGTGCCAAGGATGGACCCACGTCCGCCGAAGAGCGAAATCCCACCAATCACGACAGCCGTAATGGATTCAATGTTGGCAAACTGCCCAGCGGTTGGTGACACAGAACCCAGGCGCCCGATCATAGCCCAGCCAGCAAGTGCGCAAATAAGACCTGCCAGAACATAAACCGACATGAGTATCGGCTTAACCGAAACGCCTGATAGTTTTGCAGCCTCCGGATCATCGCCGATGGCATAGACATGGCGCCCCCAGGCCGTGTGATTTAGCACGAACCAGAGCAACAAAACCAAAAGTACCATCGCGATAACGCCATAGGTGAAGACCGCCCCACCTACGCGAATGCTTTCTCCAAAAAACTGCAGGATAGGCGCCTCTGCCGTAATCTCCTGTGCACGAATGGTTTCATTCGAGGAATAAAGAAAATTCGTCGCCAGGATCACCTGCCACATGCCAAGCGTGACAATAAATGGTGGCAACCGCACATAAGCGATCAAGAACCCGTTGATGAAGCCGCAAAGCGCACCGGTAGCAAAGCCGAACAGGATGGAAAGCTCTGCAGGCAAGCCATAGCGGAATGTGAACTGCCCCATGACCACGGAAGATAAGACCATGATTGCGCCAACCGAGAGATCGATGCCGGCGGTAAGGATCACCAAAGTCTGCGCCGCAGCCACGATGCCTGTAATCGCAACTTGCTGTAGAATAAGTGTCAACGCGAAAGCCGAGAAAAACTTTCCACCAAGTGTTATGCCGAAGACCAGCAACGACATAACCAGCACAATCAGCGGTACAGCCGCGGGATTGTGATGCAGAAAATGCCGGAGGCGATAGAGCAAAGACTGATCGCCCGCATCAAAAGATGCGACATCGCTTGCGCTTTGGGAGAGCGATTTTTCATATTCCTGCATTGATGCTTTTACAGGGGTAGTCGTCGCCTGCGGCTCACTCATGTCTATCTCCTGCTTTAGAGCGCATCCCGAAAAGTGTGAAACGGTTTTCGGATAAAGATGCGCGTTAAAACAAACTTTTAGAGCGCCGATCTGATCCAATCGGATCGAACCGCGCTCTAAGGCGCAAGAGCATCCGGCAAAAGCTGCCGGATGCGAGTTATCACTAGAGCGCATCTCGAAACGAGCGAAGCGGTTTTCGGAACAAGAAGCGCGTAAAAACAAATGGATAGAGCATTTCCAATGACTCAATCAAAACCGGAAATGCTCTAAGCTTTTAACCCCAGCACTTGCCGAGCGCAGTTTTGGTGTCGATTGATTCCACACCCTCGACTGGCTTGTCAGTGACCAGCGCCACGCCCGTATCGACGAAGGTCTTGCCTTCTGTCGGCTTTGGCTTTTCGCCGCTATCCGCGAATTTTTTGATAGCTTCGATGCCAAGCGCTGCCATCTGCAGCGGGTATTGCTGCGACGTTGCACCAATTACACCAGCTTCGACGTTTTTAACGCCTGGGCAACCGCCATCGATCGAAACGATAAGCACGTCTTTTTCACGGCCCACGGCCTTGAGTGCTTCATAAGCACCAGCTGCAGCAGGTTCGTTGATCGTATGAACGACATTGATGGTCGGATCTTTCTGGAGAAGGTTTTCCATCGCGCGACGGCCACCTTCTTCATTACCATCAGTCAAATCACGACCCACAATGCGTGGATCATCTTCATCACCAAGCTTGGTCTTGTCTTTCGGGTCGATGCCAAAGCCAACGGCAAAACCCTGATCGCGCAGAACGTCAACGCTTGGCTGCGACGCGGTGAGGTTAAGGAAAGCCACGCGTGCATCCTTGACCTTATCGCCAAGTGTTGCCGCGGCCCATTTGCCGACCAGTTCGCCCGCAAGGAAGTTGTCTGTCGCGAAAGTGGCATCTGCTGCATCCGCTGGTTCTAGCGGCGTATCAAGCGCAATGATCAACGCACCCGCGTCACGAGCTTTTTGCAGCGACGGTACGATGCCCTTTGTGTCAGAAGCGGTAATCAGAATGCCCTTGGCACCATCCGCAATACAGGTTTCGATTGCCGCTACCTGACTTTCGGAATCGCCGTCGATCTTGCCTGCATAAGTCTTGAGATTGACGCCTAGCTCCTTGGCTTTTGCAATCGCGCCTTCCTTCATCTTGACGAAGAAGGGATTGGTGTCGGTCTTGGTAATCAGGCAAGCACCAACATCCGCCGCATTGGCTGGGCCTGCAACCGAAGCGGCCACACCAAGCGTAAAGGCAGCAACCGCTGCCGAGAGAACTGTCTTCTTCATGAACTCCTCCCAGAGTGAAACCGGTTCCTCTTCCCCCGGCGTGATGAAAGCAAAACACGGCTTCGCAAGAGAGTCAATTAATAAATCCACTTGATTTATTAATTTGCTGTGCCACTCTCTGGCTGGGAGATTGAGGCTGGCTTGTTTGCTTAAAATACGATTCCGGCGCTTAAGTTGATGTTTTTATTTAACATGTTAGACAAAGAAGGGCTTTTTCTGCTTCATCGAGTGGAGTAGGCCAATCGACGATAAAGCGTGCTTGGATCTGATTGAACCAGATCGACGCGCTAAGCTTATGTTTATTCGCGCATCTTGTTCCGAAGATCGTTTCACACATTTCCGGGCGCGACTTCAACATGCGGGACCTTGGGAGAGGATATGGTCAGGCACACTTCAGAACGTGGTTCTGAGCAGCGCGGCGAACCCGCAGCAGCTGGATCCGCTTTGCCACAATTTGCCGAAACCGGGGCGAGTATTAATCGTGGGTCCAATCAGATTGGCGTTCGCGCCTATAATGAACGCCTTGTACTGGCGCTGGTGCGCCGACATGGTGCAATGGCGCGCGCTGATATTGCGAGGAAGACCGGGCTTTCCGCACAAACCATTTCTGTGATCATTCGCGAACTCGAAAAAGATGGCCTCATTACACAAGGCGAACGCGTGCGCGGGCGTGTGGGGCAACCATCCATGCCCATGCGGCTTGCTGCCGATGGTGTTTTTTCCTTTGGCCTCAAGATTGGACGGCGCAGTGCAGAGATCATCCTGATGGATTTTCTCGGTCACATTCGGCAGCGCCGCCACGTCACATATTCCTGGCCCGTTCCCGATAAAATTCGCCAATTTGCTTTCGACAGCATCAATGAGTTTACTGCGGCACTTGACGCAGATAAACGCACCCGTATTGCGGGCCTCGGTATTGCGCTTCCGTTCGAACTCTGGAACTGGGTCGAGGAAGTTGGTGCACCTGCCGCCGATATGAATGCTTGGCTTGATGCCGATCTGATCCATGATTTCGGGTCAGCTTTGCCATTTCCTGTTTTTCTGCAAAATGACGGAACTGCCGCCTGCGGCGCCGAGCTGACATTCGGGCGCGGGCCTGAATTTACCGATTTCGTCTATTTCTCAATCGGGTCATTTATCGGTGGTGGTGTGGTTCTAAACAACACACTCTATCCCGGTCGCACCGGCAACGCTGGAGCGCTTGGCTCCATGCCTATGCGTATGCGCGGAACAGACGATGCTCGCGAAACAATTCAGTTGATCGATACTGCCTCGCTTTTCGTACTTGAACGCATGTTGCGTGAGCACGGTATCTCGTCGGAAGAGCTGTGGCTTTCCCCGGAACGCTGGCCGGATTTCGGTCAATTACTAGACGAGTGGGTTGCATTGGCCGCCCGCGGCCTGGCCCATGCGGCAGTTGCAGCTGCATCTGTGATTGATTTCCCTGCAGCGATTATTGACGGCTGGTTGCCAGAAAATGTCCGCCATAGGATCGTCGAAGCAACGAAGCTTGAGTTAACGCGCATTGACCTGCAAGGTCTTTCGGCACCCGAAATCATTGAAGGGAAAGTCGGTGTTCATGGGAAAGCGATGGGCGCTGCAAGCCTGCCGCTCTCCCATCGCTATCTTTTCGACCAGAGCGTCCTCTTCAAAGACAGCGCCTGATGGTTAGCCGCTGGCGCTGCCTGCATACAGACAGCGCCAGTTCTCTTTGACCACTTAGAATGAACGCTGGAAGCGGACTTTCAAACCGAATGCGTCTTCACCATCAAGCGCAATACGCTTGTTATTCCACTGAACATAGGTGAGTTCCGGGGTGATGTTGAAGCCCGGCACCAGTGCATAGCTCACATTGCCGGTCGCCATCAGCGTTTCGCTGGCATCATAACCAACCTGCAGGTTGAGCTTTGCCTTTTCTGTTGCCTGATAGGCAAGACCGCCCCACAAAGCCCAATCGCCACCCCATGTACCGTAGAAGCTGTCCACCATACGATAGACTTCGCCATTGGCATTGGCTTTGTAATGGTCATCATTGGATTTATAGGCGAACTGCGACCAGACCGAGAACTTGTCGTTCAATTTGAGGTCGACCTTGACCTTACCTGCCCATTCTTCGTTGCGCGCGTCATAGGCCGCTACACCTGCAATGCTACCCCATGACTGTGCATATTTCAGACCACCCACCACATGCGGCATGTAATCATCGATGGTAACATCGACGTCCGCATCTGTGTTTCCACCCTGTTCAAGTGACAAGGTAGCCGAGAAGCCCTCCTTGTTTTTGTAGGTATAGCTGATGAGGTTCGTGCGATAACCACCGGCAAGAATGACGTCATCATTGAGCACATTGCCCAAATAGTCCGTGAATGTCACAAAGGCCGATTGATCGAGACCGACGCGCAAACCACCCAGCTCGATAAAGCCGAGACGCAGGGAGCCTGACGATGAAGAATCTGCACCATTGTACCACTGATAACGAACTTCAGTGACTGTCTTGAGTGTACCAAGTTCGGTTTCGGTTCCGGTAAATGAGCGGAAGGTGAAACGGGTCAGCTGCGCATAAGTATCCATATCCCGGGTGCTCGGTACGCGCGCATAAGCATTATCGCCACCACTGACATCATAACGCACATAACCAGCAAAACGCAGGCAGGTTTCGGTTCCGGGAATATAGAAATAGCCCTTGCCATAGGCATCGCAAACGCGAACATATTCAACAGCTTCAGGCTCGGGTGCAACAATGGTATCGGCAGCCATTGCAACTTGCGACATTGCCAGAACAGCGACCGATGCAGCTAGAATTTTCTTCATTTGAGTAGGTGTCCCCTTTGATTTTAGACAATAGGAGTTTTTCGGCGGAAAGAGACTTTCCGTCGTGCTGAGAACAGACTGCCGGAACTCGCTAAAACCGGCTGCCTGCTATGACTGTGAATGCTGGATTACGTGCCTGATATCGACAAAGCGCCCCGCCCCGTCATCAACTCAAATCCCCTATCTGGATTTTTATTGTAACTTCCTTAAACCCGGAACGGGTTAAGGTTAAATTATTCAGCATTTACAAAGTTTTATAGAGAGCTGCACACGCCAAAACAGGCACATGGTACTCTAAAGCTTGCAGTGACGCGCCATCATTTCGGCAACGTCTTCCCGCCCCTCTTCACGGAGTTTTTTGATCGCAGCACTCATATCTGCCGACCGTTCGTCCTGCCCGAGCTTGAACTTGATTTCCATCTTCTCAATCGGCATTTCGTAGCCGACGATATTAGGCAGACGCCGCTCCAGACCGCCGGGACCGAGTTCCTTCATCTGCCAGGGCTTGTCACGACCCTTTTCCATATGCTTGACGAGCTCGTGGAGATGTTTGGCAGTCGCTGCTTCCGACAGAATTTTGGGCGCGCCATGGATATGAGCAACCATAAAGCTCCAGGTTGGCGCGCTGTCCCTTTCCGGATAACCCGGATACCATGACGATGATACATAATGACCAGCATCCATCAGGATTGCGATTGATGGCAGACCGCGTTTCAAAAACTCAACATGATCGTTGGATGCAGCAACATGGGAGACCAGTGTGCCGCTTTCGCCGCGTGTTCGATCCATCATGAAGACAGGGTGCGATATAGCAACGCCTCCCTCATGGCTGGTGATCAAAGTACCAAGCACCGTTCTATCAACGAGATCGAAAACCTCGGTCGTATCGGACGGCTGGAAATAGGGCTTTGTATAGAGCATCGCTTGTCTCTTGATTTCAGGCGTGAATAGCGGGCAGTCGATCAGACCATGGGCACATGGCTTCCAACTGACCTGCAAGTTCGAATAGCAGATTTTCGGCCCCATAAGGAGCAATGAACTGGCTGCCGATTGGCAAACCATCAGACGTTTCGAGAAGTGGGACACTCATCGCAGGCAAGCCAGCAGCGTTGACCGGATGGGTGAAGGTTGTCAGTTCGAGAAACTGTCGGCCAAACCCCTTCCAGTCGGGTGAGCGCACGTCGAGCATCCCAAGCGGAAATGATCCAACCGGCATGACCGGGCTTAACACCACATCGCATTCTTCAAACAGACGACCAAAACTGCGCGCCGTACTGTTTGCGGTCAAACGCGCTTGAATAACCTCTGTCGCAGCCAAGCCATCGCCGTAAGCGGCCAATCCCAGATTTGAAGGCTCAAAATAGAGGTCATTGGCAGGCTTTGCCATTGTCGCGGCAACATCTGCCACTTCAATTGCGGTGTAAACGGCGATCAGTTTTTGTACGGCATCTGCAAGCTGAACGCCGTCAAAATCAGGCTTCACCCGAACAACGTTATGTCCGAGCCGTTCGCACAACGCAATCGTCGCCTCAAGTGCTGCGACTGTCTCCTCATCCAGATCATGACGCAGATCAGACTTCTGCCAGACGCCGATACGAAGTTTCCGCGGGGCCATTCTGACACTGTTGACGAACAGGTCCGTCTTGGCCGGGGCTGCGTAAAGCGAACCCGGTTCAAGCGCATCTGTCAGATCAAGCATCATTGCGGAATCGCGAACCGAGCGCGTCAGCACATGATGGCTGACCATTCCGCCCCAGTTTTCTGTCGAAACCGGACCGCATGGGACACGCCCACGCGACGGACGCAGCCCGAAAAGTCCGCCACAAGATGCGGGGATACGGATCGAGCCTGCTCCGTCATTGCCATAGGCCACAGGTACCATGCGTGCGGCAACTGCCGCTGCCGCACCGCCGGAAGAACCGCCAATGCTGCGGGTCACATCCCAGGGATTGAGTGCTGGACCATGAAGCGAGGATTCCGTTGCGATATTGCAGGAAAACTCCGGCAAATTGGTTTTACCCACCACAACCAGACCAGCGGACTTATAGCGTTTGACGAGTTCATGATCGCGCTGCGAGATATTTCCCTCTGCCGCACGACATCCAAAGGACATTGCTGCACCGGCATAGGAAGGGCAATCATCCTTCAACAGAACCGGAACACCGCTAAGCGGACCCTCTGGCAGCGATTTAAGCTGTTCTTCCGCCTGATCGCGCATCTCGTAGATCACAGCATTCAGCTTAGGATTGCACCGATCAATCGCTGCAAATGCCTCATGAACAGCCTCACGCGGCGACAGAATTTTTGCGCGAATGGCCTCTCCCAGACCGACAGCGTCGGTCCGGGTGTAGTCAAAGGATGTAGACGTCATGGGGTTATCCCAATGCTAAGCTCGTGAAGCGGAGCGTTTTACTGTGCCTTGCTGATCGTCCAGAAGCGAAGCGTATCACCAGCCCAGCCCTTGAAATCGTTCACTTTTGGACCGGCAGCTGTGATCGATGGCAAGTTTACCAGACCAAGGATCGGAACCTGCTCACCCATCAGCGTGTTGAGTTCGTTGAAGAGCTTCTTGCGTTCTTCGACGTCGCTTTTCGCAGAAACTTGGCTGAGAAGGTCTTCCGCCTTGGCATCGTCCCACTGGCGTGCGGCATCAGCCTTCTTGTCACCGATCATCGACTGGAAAGACAACAGCGGATCAAGGCGGGCTGAATAAGCGAAAACAGCAAGTTCATAGGCGCCACGACGATACTGATCGAGCTGGGTCGCCCAGTCGCGCACTTCGAGCTGCGCATTGATGCCGGAGGCTGCAAGGAATGCCTGAACAATCGTGGCAACCTGCACCCGGTTCTGGCGGTTGGCGACCAGAAGGCTGATCGGTTCGCCCTTATATCCTGCCTTGGTCAGCAGCTCCTGCGCTTTGGCAGGATCGTATGCAGGCCAGGCAGCCGCCTGATTATCCGAATAGATGGTGTTTGATGCAATGACCGACGGGTTTGGCGCATAAATGCCCTCACCGATCGCCGTTGCCAGCTGGTTGAGATCGATGGCGTGAGCAATTGCCTGACGCATCTGCGGATCTTTCAGCTTATCGGAAGTGGACTGAATTTGAAGCACCATCCAGGAAGGCGTCTGCTGCACATTGACCTTCATGCCCTTCGCTTCCAGATCCTTGACACCAGTTGGCTCCACTTCATCGATGAAGTCGATCTCACCGGAAAGCAGACCATTTGTGCGCGTGCTGGAATCCGGAACAGTCATGAACTGAATGGTCTTTACATGACCTTTCTTGTTCCCTCCCAGACCGTCGAGATCGCCGGACAGAGCCGAATAATCATCGAAACGGGTCAGGTCCAGATAACGGCCACGCTCCCATTTGGAAAAAGCATAGGGACCTGTACCAATCGGCTTTACAAACTTGCCATCTGCATCAACGGATTCCGGGCTCAATATCCAAGGCGTACACTGGATGGTAGCCATGGTGATGACAAAGTTTGGCGCAGGAGCTGCGAAGCTGAAGCGCACCGTGTTGTCATCAACAGCCTCGACCGTCTTCAACTCGGAATCGACCTTGCCATTATAGCGATTGACGCATTGAAACGCTGTATCCGGCTTGAGATAACGCTCGAAATTCCAGACGACATCCTTGGCAGTCAGGTCTTTGCCATTCTGGAACTTGACGCCTTTGCGCAATTTGAATTCATAGACCGTATGATCGGCATTCGAGGTCCAGCTCTCAGCCAGCATCGGCTTGATTGCGAGGTCGTCGCCATAAGCGACCAGACCTTCGGCAATATGGGCAACAACCATATCGGCATTGGCATCGCGATTGACGCCCGGATTGATGCTCGCAACATCAGAGTGAATGGCGACGCGCAAGGTCTCATCGTCAGCAGCATGTGCTTGGAAGGATGTGGCGCTGAGACCAAGAAGCGCAATGCTGAGTGCAGAGCGGATTGAAATTGGATTGAACATTTTGGTTTCCCCTTTTTGTTTTTGATTTAGCCGTATGGTCAGCTTTGTGACCTCAGCACGTCCGCGAAAAATGCTTCGACCGGCTCCAGCACTTTGAAAGGCTCATGAGCCACGCCCGGCACCCTGTCCCTGCGAACCGCGATTCCATGCGCTTCAAACGACTTGGCCAGTGCTTCAATGCGGTCGATCCGGCAATCGCCCTGAAGATCGGCGCCGTCCATCCAGAAGGCGCTGTCACGCGGGATGGCGATTTCCCAAGTCGCGGTATCTTCCTCACCGATCACAGTATGAACCGTAACAGCCTTCATCGCTTCAAGATCAATGCGGCAGCCAAAACGTGCTTCAACATCGCGAACGCCAACCCACCAGTCATAATCAGAATTGAGCAGAGTTACGACACCCGGCGCTCCGATAGAGACAGCCTTCAGCCTATGAGGATGCAGCATGAAAAAGCGCTGGCAGAACTGCCCGCCGCCCGAAAAGCCGTACATGATGGCGCGATTGCTTTTGAGGCGATATTTGGCGGCCACTTCGTCGATCATCGACAGCAGAATATGGTCAAAGCGAATGCCGTGAAACTCGATGCGCTTGTAGTTGGCAAGATCGCCCTGCACGACGATGCCCGCAGGAAACAGCGGCGCCAGAACAATGCAGCGGTTCTCTCGCGCAAAATTTGCAAAGTGATCGCGGTACTGTGCCGCCGTCCGCCCCGTCCCGTGAATGATGACGATCAGTTCGTGCGTCTCGGTGCCGTCTTCATCATAGTCCTCGGGGACATAAAGGCAGTAACTGAAACGCTGATCGAACTGACTTGCAAAAAACGTGGTCGCTCCGAAATCGTAGAAGCTGAGTTTTTTGCCATGGCCCTGCCGTTTAGTAACAGGCTTTTCCTCAGTGATGGACATGACCGCCCTCCTCTCCAGACTTCGTATTTGCACTATCGCCGCGCCATTTGAGTTTGACGCCGCCCTCACCCGTCAGTTCGAGCATCGGAATGGCTGACAAAAGACGTCGGGTATAGTCGTTTTGCGGCGCGTCAAAAATCTCGTCGCGCGTTCCCTGCTCTATAATGCGACCGTCATTCATCACGACCACACGATCGGCAATTTGTTCAACCACGCCCAGATCATGGGTAATGAACAGGCAACCGAAGCCATAGCTCTGCTGCAACTTGGCAAAGAGATCGAGAACCTGCGCACGCACCGTTACGTCAAGCGCCGAGACTGCTTCATCGGCAATGACAAAAGCGGGACGGCGAACGAGCGCACGCGCAATCGCCACACGCTGACGCTGACCGCCCGACATTTCATGCGCATAACGATTGGCATAATCTCCACCGAGGCCAACGTCCTCCAGTGTTTCGCGAACACGATCCACTTTCTGGCTTGACGAAAGCTCTTTCGAGAAGCGCAGCGCCTCACCGACCAACTCGCCCACTTTCATACGCGGATCGAGTGATGAATAAGGGTCCTGAAACACCATCTGCGTGTGATAACGATAATCCTGATAATGGGATGAACGCCTCTCGACAGGTTGTCCCTTGAACAGCAACTTCCCTTCGCTCGGCTTGATTAGTCCAGCCATCACGCGCGCGGCCGTGGTCTTGCCCGAACCCGAGCCGCCTACCACTGCAACAACCTCGTTGGGCAGAACATCAATCGTAACCCCATGCAGAGCTCGCTTGCCGCCAGCTTTCTTGAACCAGCCACCCCGGCCTTCAAAATCGACAACAAGATCGCGCACGCTGATCAGCGGATCAGCCTTTGGAACCACGCGTGCAGGCCCACGAACCGGTAATGTCGAAAGCAGTTTGCGGGTGTAATCATGCCGGGGCTTTGCGAGAACATCCGCGGTATCGCCCGTTTCAACCACTTCACCATGGCGCATCACAACCACACGTTTGGAATAGCGCGCAATCATTGGAAGATCGTGACTGATCAGCAAAACGGTCGTGCCACGTTCCCGTGTGAGATCGACCAGCAACTCCATAACCTCGCGCTGGATAACCGCATCAAGCGCAGTGGTCGGCTCGTCCGCGATCAGCAGATCAGGCTTCATGAGCATCGCGCAGGCGATCATGATGCGCTGGCGCATTCCGCCAGAGAACTCATGTGGGAACGCCTCAACTGCCCGATCAGGATCGGCAATACCAACACGCAACAACATGGCTCTGATCCAGTCGGCATGTTGTGCCTTCTCGGCTGGAAAGTGCAGTTCAAGCCCTTCTTCAAGCTGCCGCCCGATGGTCAGTGACGGGGTTAGCGAAGTCATCGGCTCCTGAAAGATCATGGCAATGCCATCGCCACGCAGCCCGCGCAAAGCGGTCGGCGACATCGTTGACACGTTCTGCCCCTTGAAGCGGATCGCACCATGACTTGTTTTAATGGACGCCGGAACCAGCCCCATGACCGCCCGCGCGAGCATGGTTTTGCCGGAGCCGGATTCACCAACGATGCCAAGAATTTCGCCAGCTTTTATGGAGAAGGAAGCGCGCTTGACGATCTCCAGCGCACTATCGCCAACACGCAGGCTGACATCGTCGATTTCAAGCAAGGGTGCGGAAGTCATGAGCGCTTCCTCATGCGTGGGTCGAGGCGGTCGCGCAACGCGTCACCAAGAAGATTAATACCAAGCAGCGACAGCGAAATTGCAAGGCCGGGGAAGATACCAAGCCAAACGGCCTGCTCAATGAAATTGCGGCTTCCCGCGAGCATATTGCCCCAAGTCGGCGCTGGCGGCGGCACACCCAGCCCCAGAAAGCTGAGCGAGCTTTCCGCGAGAATTGCCCAGCCGCACATGGACGTTGCCATGACCAGAACAGGTGCCAGACAGTTGGGCAGAATATGGCGCACCATCGTATAGATTTCCGAATTTCCCATGACGCGGGAAGCCTCAACGAACTCCCGTTCACGCAAGCTCAAAACCGTGCCACGGACCACGCGGATCACCGAAGACATATAGGCCAGAGCAAGTGCTAAGATGATGCCATTCTTGTTGGCACCAAAGACGGCCAGCAAACCAAGCGCCATCAATATGCCGGGGAATGCCAGCAAAGCATCATTGACCATCATCAACAGCCGGTCGAACCAGCCACGCAAGAAGCCGCTGATCGCCCCGATAAGCACTCCGCCGAGGGTGGCGAGAACGACTGTGAACACGCTGATTGAAACACTGGCCGATGCGCCTCTCATAAGACGGCTCAGCTGGTCGCGCCCAAATTCATCCGTACCCAGCCAATGCGCAGCACTTGGCGGCGCAAGGCGCGCGGCAAAGTCGAGGGCAAGCGGGTTGTAAGGCGTCCAGAAGGAACCTACCACCGCTATCGTGAGAAGCGTTGCGGTCAGGGTTCCGCCAATAATCGCGTTGAGAGATAGATTTTTCATTTCGCCGTCACCTTCGGGTCGAAGAACGGATAGAGAAGGTCCACGATCAGATTGACCAGCACATAAACACAGGCTGTGAACAGCAAGCAGCCCTGAATGACGGGATAATCGCGAGCAAAGATCGCATCAACCAGAAGCCTGCCAAGTCCGGGAATCGTGAAAACTGTTTCCACAACTGCAATACCGCCAAGCAGATTGCCAAGGATCAGCCCCAACAGTGTCCAGGTCGGGCCAAATGCATTACGGAAAGCATGACGCCACATCACGGTTGCTTCCGACAGTCCCTTGGCGCGGGCATGGGTGATGTAATCCAGATTCAGCACTTCAAGCGTCGAGGCGCGCGCCATCCGCAGAATGACGCCGATTTCATGCAGAAACAGTGTGGTGATCGGCAAAACCAGATAGAGAAACGCTTTCCATGGGTTCTCACCAAAGCTGACATAGCCGACAATCGGCAACCAGCCGAGCTTGAGGCCAAAGGCCAGCAACAGCAGCAAGCCCATCCAGAATGTCGGAACCGAAAGCAGCAAGGTGGCACAGGTCACAAGCGTCAGATCAGTCAGGCTGTTCTGCTTCCAGGCTGCGATCATTCCAAGCGGAACAGCGACGAGCGTAGAAAGCACCACCGCTGACAAGACGATACGCGCACTGACCGAAAAGCGCTCCAGAACCAGCGAAAGAACCGGCTGCTGGTTGGCAATGGAGACACCGAAATCACCATGCAGAACATTGCCTCCCCAGATCAGAAACTGGGTAAAGACGCTGTGATTGAGGCCCAGCTGCTCGCGCAGCGCGGCCAGCGTCGCAGCATCCGCAGAATCGCCCAGCATCAGGGCTGCAGGATCGCCCGGTATCAGCCGGACAATCACAAACACAGCCACTGCCACGATCAGCAATGTTGGAATGGCCATGCCTATTCTGGAAAGCGCAAAGCGCAGCATTTCTTTAGCCTTCGATAAAGAGGGATTTCGCGCGTGGCGCGGCATCAGACGGTAGCGGCGTATAATCCTGCAGACAGTAGGTCGCAAACTGGCGGTTCAAAGCAGGCAGCGGCGCGATTTCCATCATGCCAAGCGCTGCTTCCATCACCACCATCGCAACTGTGGCCGTGATATTGTCGTGATTGCCGGGACGTGGCGGGCGGCAGACTGCATAAGGTGTCAGGAAGTCGTCGAACAGTGCTTCCTTCAGCTCCTTGCGACCAATTTTTCCACCATGTGATTCAAGAGACTGGCGAACGCGCCAATCACGGTAGAAGCTTTCAGGTACGAACGGGATGCCGGTGTCGCGCAGCTTTGTCAGCGCAATTGGGCTGACCCAATGATTGGCATGAACGATCAGATCATTCTCAGGCAGGATCGGGAAGGACTCATCCGGCGCGCATTCAAAATCGATGCCGAAACCGGCGCTCGTCGCAATCATGATATTGTTTGAGCAGGATTTTGGTGTTGAAGCCACAGCCTTGATTGCTTTTGCAAAATGCTCCTGCTCAAGCACCTTGCGGCGCACGAGACCCAAAGGAACGCCCAGCTTCTTATAGTCGCGTTCGCATTCGAGATAATTGGCGGTGATCGAGATTCCCGCTTCATTGAAGCCGCTGCGCGCCAGCCCACCAGCCTCGACAAAGGTCACAAAATCGGGACCGTTATTGTTTCGAACACGCAGCACAATACCGGTTTCCACACATTCAGAACGCCAGTCCCAGTTCTGGCCATGAACCAGATTACCAGAAGCACTTTTCGCAGGCATGATGAGAGCACCGGTGCAGCCGTCATCCTGCTCTTCGGGATCAGGCGAACCCGTTTCCGCACGCGCCATCGCAACGACTTCCGTGCGTGCATTGATCATGACGATCTGCTCAAACGGCACATCCGCACCTTTGGCGATGCCGCGCATTTCCTCGACATAAGACGCGTCGAATTCCTCGATCCGACCGGCAAATTCTTCGATAAGACCTTGCCTGCGCTCAGGCGAAAGACCAAACGCGTCGAGCGTGCTGGAATAAAGACCAGCGCTGCGCCGGATGCGTTCCGCCGCCAGCACCCCATATTGGCGCCCGCGCTCTTCCGGTACGCCCGAAACTGTAATGAATGGAAATGGGGTAACTGACATACTCAATCCATATTTTGTATTTTGTATCTGCTTAATACAATTCACATTCAATCATTGCGGAGTCAACAGTTTTTTATTAGAATATGGAACAATTTGATTTATACCCTTCCTACAGAGAGTCAGCCTGTCATTCCAATGGGATAGGCTATACGAGAAAGAAATGGCCTATTGCGAAATATCCCGTATTCTTTGAGCATAGGTTCATGGGAGAACGCACATTCAGGGGGCGCTGCGCGTGAATATGGACGTTAAGAGATCAACGGAAGGCGAATCCGGCCTGAGCAGTCTTCAGGCGGAAGTCGCACATAAAATGGTCTCGCTCATATCCGCTGCACGCTGGAATATCGGCGACCGGCTGTCGGATGCTGCCATTGCAAAAGAGCTCCGTGTATCGCGGTCGCCCGTGCGTCAGGTGCTCAATCTTCTTGTGCAGCAGGGTATTGTCAGCCAGACACCCAATCGCGGATATCAGCTGCATCGCATTCCAGAACCGGACGAACTCAACGACAACCTGCTGCCGCCATCGGAGGCGGAAGAGCTCTACCGGCGTCTGATGAGTGCGCGCGCCTCTGGTGCTGTTGGTGACGAAGTGTCGGAAGCCGAACTTGCCGATCAGCTGGGTGCAACGCGCGGCGCGGTGCGCCGGGTTCTGATGCGTTTTGCCACCGAAGGTCTCGCAGAGCGTCTTCCGGGCCATGGCTGGCGCTTTGCCGAGTCGCTCGATAATGAGCGCGCGGTCAATGAAAGCTACGCCTTCCGCCTGGTGATCGAATGCGGTGCGCTTTCGCAACCCGACTACGCGCCTGATCTCAGCCAGCTCGCAGCTCTGCAACGCGAGCAGAATGAAATATCGGTCCTGCCGATCCAGAGCCTCACACGGGATCTCTGGTTCAACGCCAATGCCAACTTTCACGAGACTATTGTTTCGTGGGCGAATAATCGGTTTTTCACGCAATCAGTCCGGTGGCAGAACCATCTTCGCCGCATGACGGAATATTCCGACTTCGATCGTTTGGGCGAAGAGCGTATCCGCAAGGCTTGCAAAGATCACTTAGGTATTCTCGAAGCCATCGAGAACAGAGACTTTGAATTTGCTGCAGCCCTGCTCAAACGCCATATCAGCCGCTCGGGTGCTGAGGACGTATGACAGTTACGGCTAACGCACCGCACCTGCTCAAGCCTTTTCCAGAGCGATTGCAATCCCTTGCCCTACACCGATACACATTGTCGCCAGCGCATAACGACCGTCGTTCAAAGAAAGTTCGAGCGCTGCTGATCCTGTGATCCGTGCGCCCGACATGCCAAGCGGATGACCCAGCGCAATCGCACCGCCGTTCGGGTTAACCCGGTGATCGTCGTCAGCAATGCCAAGTTCGCGCAAGACAGCAAGCCCCTGAGAGGCGAAAGCCTCATTGAGTTCGATGACGTCCATTGCATCGATGGCAAGCCCGAGCCTTGCCAGAAGTTTCTGTGTTGCGGGCGCTGGGCCTATACCCATAATCCTCGGTGGCACACCGGCAGTGGCACCGCCCATTATTCTCGCCAGAGGTTTCAGGGCATATTTCTTGACTGCCTCTTCAGAAGCAATGATCAGGGCTGCAGCACCATCATTGACCCCAGAAGCGTTGCCCGCCGTAACCGTACCGCCAGCACGAAAAGGCGTACCCATTTTTGAAAGGGCGTCGATGGATGTTGCGCGCGGATGTTCGTCATGCTCGACCACCAGCGCAGCACTTTTGCGTTGCGGGATGGTGACGTTTACGATCTCCTTGACCAGCCTGCCGTTAGCCTGCGCGGCCGCAGCTTTTTCCTGACTGCGCATCGCAAAGGCGTCCTGATCCTCGCGCGAAATCTGGTAGTCTGCCGCAACGTTCTCGCCGGTTTCAGGCATCGACTCGACACCATATTGCTTCTTCATCAGCGGGTTTATGAAGCGCCAGCCAATTGTCGTATCGTATATTTCAGCCCGACGCGAAAAGGCGGCATCAGCCTTTGGCATAACGAAAGGAGCCCGGCTCATGCTTTCAACGCCACCCGCAACCATCAGATCAGCTTCACCGGCCTTAATCGCCCGCGCTGCACTGATAATGGCGTCCATGCCAGACCCGCATAACCGATTGATAGTCGTTCCCGTTATGCTGACTGGCAGTCCGGCGAGCAACAGCGACATACGTGCAACATTGCGATTGTCTTCGCCTGCCTGATTAGCAGAACCGAAAATAACATCGTCCACCGCTTCCCAATCAACAGCCCCATTACGCTCCATTAACGAGCGAAGCGGAATAGCCCCTAGATCATCCGTTCTCACAGATGAAAGGGAACCACCAAACCGACCGATCGGTGTACGAACATAATCACAGATAAAGGCTTCACTCATAATGAGGTCTCGTATTTCGGGAAATGATGATGGTTGCCGGTGCAGGGCCTATGCCTGCAAATGCGAAACGAATTTCGTATTCTGGTAGGCATCCAGCGCGTCGGCTCCGCCTTCGGTTCCGTAACCGGAATCGTTGATGCCACCGAAAGGTACTTCCGGCAGTGCCAACCCGTAGTGATTGATAGTGATCATTCCGCTGCGAACAGAAGAAGAGATTTTTGCAGCATTGGCCGATGATCCAGTAAAAGCATAAGCGGCAAGACCATAATTGAGCCTGTTGGCCTCTGCCAAAGCTTCGTCAAGTGACTGAAAGCTATTGAGAAGTGCCACCGGACCAAACGGCTCCTCGTTCATGATTGCCGCATCACGCGGCACATCTGCAAGAATCGTTGGCTCAAAGAAATTACCGCGATTGCCAATGCGTTCGCCGCCCGTAACCACTTTAGACTTGTGTTCCTTCGCATCACCAATCAAGCGCTCCATGGCGTTGACCCGGCGCGCATTGACCAGCGGTCCCATCGTCGTTTCAGCATCGAGCCCATCTCCGACTTTCAACGAACGGGCGTAAGTTGAAAGACCTTCGATCACCTGATCGTAGACTGGTTCTTCAATCAGAAACCGAGTGGGTGCGATGCAAATCTGGCCTGCATTTCTGAACTTGGCTGCAGCTGCCACCTTGATTGCCTGCTCCACATCGGCATCTGCCATGATGACAACCGGCGCATGTCCACCAAGCTCCATCGTGGCCCGCTTCATGTGCAAACCACTCAACGCCGCAAGCTGCTTTCCCACCTGCGTCGAACCCGTGAATGACACTTTCTTAATCACAGGATGAGGGATGAGGTAAGACGAAATCTCTGCCGGATCGCCATAAACGAGGTTGATAACACCATCAGGCAAACCAGCATCAGCAAAGGCGCGCACCAGTTCGGCTGGGGCTGCCGGCGTATCTTCAGCAGCTTTCAAAATGATGGAGCAGCCAGCAGCCAGAGCCGCAGATATTTTGCGAACCGACTGGTTGATTGGAAAGTTCCAAGGAGTAAACGCAGCCACCGGACCGACCGGCTCTTTGACTTCCGATTGCATCACATTTGCAAAGCGTGAGGGAACGATACGCCCATAGCTACGCCGGGCTTCTTCTGCAAACCAGTCGATCAGGTCACCGGCCGCAGCAGCCTCGGCACGCGCTTCCGACAGAGGCTTGCCCTGCTCAATCGTCAGCAAGCGCGCAACGCCCTCGCCGCGAGCCCGAAAAATGTCTGCAGCCTTGCGCAGCATCTTATAACGATCAAAGGCCGATACCTTGCGCCAAATCTCAAAGCCGCGTTCGGCTGCAGCCAAAGCGTCATCAAGATCGGCTGTCGTGGCTTTAGCAATATGTCCGATAACGTCGTTGGTCGCCGGGTTCAGGACGTCAACCGTTTCACCAGAACTGCCATCGCGCCATGTTCCATCAATGAACAGTTTGATATTGGAATATTCCACTTGAGTGTTCGTCATCACTCTCTCCTCAAACAGTTGCCTGATATTGATGGATGACACCGGCGTCGATCAGCTCTGCCAGTCTGGCTTTATCGAATTGAAGAACGTCCTCCAGAATGGAAGTACTATCTTCACCCAACATTGGCGGCGCCTTATAGGAAGCATGTTTCTGTGCCTCTAATCCTTGGGCTGGACGCACAAGAGAGACCGGCCCCAGATGTGGGCTTTCCAATGTTTGCACCACATTCCGTGCCACAACATTGGGACTTTCAAAAGCTTCTGGAACAGTTTTCACCTGCCCCGCAGGAACGCCCATCTTCAGACATTCAGCCATCCAATATTCGCGCGTTTGGGTGCGGAAACGCTCAGCCATCGGCGGTATCAGTTCAGAACGATTAAGCGCTCGCCCGCTCGCCGTTTTGAAACGATCGTCCGCGGCAAGTTCTGGCAGACCAATGATCTTTTCGCAGAGGATTGCAAACTGGCGGTCGTTACCGACAGCGAGGGCAAAGGCACCATCGGAACACTCGAAAATCTGATAGGGCACCACGGTCGGATGGGCATTACCAAAACGTTTGGGAATATGCCCGCCATTCAGATGGGCACTACCAATATTGATAAGCGTATTGAGCGCGCATTCAAAAAGAGAAATATCGACAAACTGTCCGAGACCCGTGGTCTTGCGCTGATAAAGCGCTGCCAGAATGGATTGCGTTCCAACCATACCCGCCACGATATCGGTCATAGCCACGCCGATACGCATCGGCTCGCCATCGGTTTGTCCGGTGATCGACATCAGGCCGCTTTCAGCCTGAACCACGAAGTCATAGCCGGGGCGACGAGCTTCCGGGCCGGTTTGGCCATAGCCGGATATCGAGCAATAGATGAGCCCGGGATTGAGCGCCTTCAAAGTCGCGTAATCAATTTTCAGGCGTTCGACAGTTCCGGCACGAAAGTTCTCGACCACAACATCCGCCTGCTTGGCCAGTTCATAAATTATATCGAGGCCTTCTGGCGACTTCAGATCGAGCGCCAGGCTTTTCTTGCCGCGGTTAGCACAGAGAAAATAGGTACTTGCTCCTTTATAATTGGGAACCGACCAAGCGCGCGTGTCATCACCGCCTTGAATATTCTCGATTTTCCAGACTTCGGCTCCAAGATCAGCAAGGCTCATCGTGGTCCAGGGACCGGCAAGAACGCGCGAAAGATCAAGAACCTTTATTCCAGCCAGCGGAAGGGCAGAGTTGTTATCGCCCATAACAGGAACCTCAAGTTCGTTCATTATTTTCAAGGTCACGTCCTTCTCAAACATCCGCGATAAGCGGCACCTGATAGTCAAAATTAGTCACGGGAATTACTGAGGTGATCGCCATTCCTGCGGGAAGTGACACGCGACCGCGTGTCCGCCTCCCTGAAGCTGCAATTCCGGCCTGACTTCCGCGCAGATCGCTTCCGCCCTGAAACAGCGGGTTCTGAACGGGCAACCGGATGGGGGATTGATCGGGCTCGGCACATCGCCCTTGAGCAGAATTTGCTGCCGCTTTCGCTCAATGACCGGATCGGCCAGCGGAACAGCTGACATCAAAGCCTGGGTGTAAGGGTGCAGCGGTCGGTTATAGAGTTCTCCAGCCGGAGCCTTCTCAACGATCCGCCCAAGATACATCACTGCAACCGTGTGCGAGATATGCCGCACGACTGACAGATCATGAGCAATGAAGATGTAGGACGTGCCGAACTCCGCCTGAATTTCCTGCAAGAGATTCAGTACCCCAGCCTGCACCGAAACGTCGAGCGCCGAGACAGGCTCATCGAGCACCATAACCTGCGGGTTAAGCGCCAAGGCGCGTGCGATCACGACACGTTGCCGCTGGCCGCCTGACAGCTCATGCGGATAACGCTTGCCATGCTCCGGGTTGAGACGGACCAGTCGCAGCATTTCCTGGACACGCTCTTTACGCTGCTGTTGTGAAAGATCACTGATACGAAGCGGCTCGGCGATGCTTTCTTCGATGCGCATACGCGGATGAAGTGAAGCAAATGGATCCTGAAACACGAATTGCAGATGCTTGCGTGCAGCGCGCATTTCTTTCGGCGAGAACTGCGCCACGTTCTGTCCCTGAAACAGAACCTCTCCGCTCGTTGGCTCGATCAGCCTGAGCAGGCAACGTCCGAGTGTGGATTTTCCGCAGCCGGATTCACCGACCAAACCAAGCGTCTCACCCTTGGCCAGATCAAACGAAATATCATCGACCGCCTTAACCTCAGCCACATCACGCTGAAAGATCGTGCCACCTTTGATCGGAAACGATTTGCGAAGATTGCGGACCGAAAGAGCGGCATCCGACACGGAGGATGGAGCTGTTTGCGATGAAAAACTCTGGTTCATAGCGCGGCCTCGTTACTGACCGGTATGTCGGCCTTTCGTTGATATGCAGGCAGACTGTCGGCAAAGTGGCACGCCGATATGTGGCGTCCGAATTGCTGATATGTGGGAGCCGTTGTCTTGCAGATTTCCTGAGCATGTGCGCATCGCGGATGAAACGCACATCCTTTGGGGAAAGCACCCAGAACAGGCGGCGCACCATCAATGGAATAGAGTTTGCCGCCGCTATCATTCAGTGTCGGGATCGAAGCGATCAGCCCGCGCGTATATGGATGACGTGGATTGTCGAAAAGTTCAAAGACATCCGCTTCCTCGACCACTTCACCAGCATAGACAACGGCAACACGGTCAGCATGGCCCGCAAGGACACCAAGATCATGCGTGATGAGGATAAGTCCCAGACCAAGTTTATTCTGCAAGTCCCGCAATACTGCCATGATCTGCGCCTGAACCGTGACATCAAGTGCCGTGGTAGGTTCGTCCGCAATCAATAGGTCCGGATCATTAGCGACAGCCATGGCGATCATCACACGTTGCCGCATCCCACCTGAAAACTCATGTGGGTATTGTTTCACCCGCTGATCAGGTTGCGGAATGGAGACTAGCTCCAGCAACTCAATCGCCCGCGCCATAGCGGCTTTCCGGTTGAGCTTTTTCTGATGAAGCTGCAAGGCTTCGATCAGCTGATCGCCGACCTTCATCACCGGATTGAGAGAAGACAACGGGTCCTGAAAGATCATCGCGATTTTCGAGCCGCGAAGGCTTCGCATTTCGCGCCGCGACTTGCCAACCAGTTCTTCGCCCTGAAACGTAACCGAGCCTGAAACCTTGGCATTGGGCGGCGTCAGGCCGATTGAGGCCAGCATCCCGATAGACTTGCCGGAGCCGGACTCGCCAACGATCCCCAAAACTTCGCGCCGCTTGAGTTCAAGATTGATGCCTCTGACCGCATCAAGCACCACACCATCGCGGCCAAAGCCGACACGCAGGTTTTCAATTCGAAAGAGACTGGTGTTCTCATTTGGATTTGTCATTTTGTTCTCCAATCACTTCGAACGCGGGTCGAAATAGTCGCGAAGACCATCGCCGATGAAATTGAAACCAAGAACGATGGTCAGGATAGCAAGGCCCGGCCCCATCGCGATCCACCAGTTGTAGAAATAGACAGCACCCTCGGCGATCATGGAGCCCCATTCCGGCGTGGGCGGCGTTGCGCCAAGACCGATAAAGCTGAGCGATGCCGCAAGCAGAATGACCTGCCCCAAATCCATCGTTGCGCTGATCAATATCGGGGTCCAGCAGAGCGGCAGAATATGCTTGAACAGAACACGGGAGCTGCTGGCGCCAGATGCTATCGCGGCCTCCACATGCTCACGCTCACGCACTTCCAGCACCTGCGCCCGCATGAGGCGCGCATAGACAGGCCACCAAACAATGACCATGGCAATCGCAGCGTTTTCAAGCCCGGGTCCGAGCGATGCGGCAACCGCCATTGCGAGAAGCATCGGAGGAAATGACAGTGTGATATCGACGAGCCGCATAATGGCTGAGCCGATCAATCCACCTTTATAGCCTGAGATAGCACCAGCCAAAGCACCAATAATAACCGCACTTACCACCACCAAGAGGGCAATTGGCAGCGAATGCTTGGCTCCGTAGAGCGTGCGCGTCAACACATCGCGTCCCAGAGCATCGGTTCCAAGCCAGTGCGACCAGCTTGGTGCCTGCAGGCGGCGTCCAACCATGTCGAGCGGGTCGTAGGGCGTCATATATGGCGCAAAGAATGTCGCAATGATCCAGAAGGCTACGACAATAATTCCGATTGCCACCGGCAGGGTAAACCAGCGCGGTATTCTGAATTTAAGCTGACGTGATGAGGTGTTTGCTGCTGCAACCATTTGCTTTCCCCTTAGCCCAGACGCACGCGCGGATTTGCGAGAACATAGGCAACATCGGTGAGCAGGTTCGTAATCAGGAACATCACGCCACCGACGATGGTAACACCAATGATTGCTGGGAAATCCAGTGATCGCGCGGCCTCAACCGCATAAGATCCCATGCCAGGCCAGGCGAAAATTGTTTCGGTCAGCACGGCACCCGTGATGAGATAAGCAAACGAATAGCTGATCACTGTCAGAACCGGCACGAGAATGTTGCGCAGGGCATGGCGGAACACCACACGGAGTTCACCAGCACCTTTGGCGCGTGCCGTGAGGATGAATTCACGCCCGATCACATCAAGCATATTGGCGCGAACGAGACGCGAAATCGTACCCGCCACGGTCCAGCCAAGCACTGTCGCAGGGAGAATCAGATGTGCGAGGGCATTTTTGAAAGCCGCGAAATTTCCTGCGAGCAGACTGTCGATTGTCATGAGGCCTGTGATGGCAGCAGGCGGCGCCATGCGTGGATCAAGTCGGCCGGGTCCGGGCAGCAACTCAAACTGCACTGAAAAGATGAAGAGAACGGCAAGCCCCAGCCAAAAGACGGGCAAAGATGATCCCAGCAGCGCAAAAAGGCGCGCCACATGATCAATGGCGCTGTCGCGATAATAAGCCGCCAGAATACCAAGCAGGATACCGACAATAGACCCCAGAACCATGGCCGATAAAACCAGCTCCATCGTAGCTGGCAAACGGGCCATCAAGTCTGTGCTGACAGGACGCTTCGTGACGAACGAGGTCCCCATGTCGCCAGACAGAAGGTTTTTGAGATAGATGACATAGCGCTCTGGCAGACTGCGATCGAGCCCCCACTTTGCTTTTGCAGCAGCCACAACTTCCGGGTTGTTCATCTGCTGCTCGGCCACAATGGATGTAAGCGGATCACCCTTGGTGATCGTCGTGAGCGCAAAGGCCATCGTCACGATGCCAAGAATTAGAAATGGCATCGCAATTAGGCGCTTAAAGAGATAATTTGACATGCACGGTTCCCATTTTGGAAATCTGGCGCAGTTTTTGTGCGTCCTTGCACATAGTATTGACAAGCAAATTTGACGCCGTCAATATAAATGAAATTAAATTTCATTTTCTGGAACGGCATTCCTTTAAACTGAAAACGACACACGCCCAGGAGACAACGTGAAGAAGAGAACGAAGCCCAGCTCATTGGACCTCGATAAAGACAGCGCTCAGGTTTCCAGCGCCCTCGTAAGGGGTCTGGAAATTTTGCGAAGCTTCACCCCAAATGATATTTCTCTTGGAAATCAGGATCTTATTGATCGGACAGGCTTGCCGAAAGCCACCGTTTCACGCCTGACACTAACCCTGGTCAATCTGGGATATCTTAATTACGATGAAAATCTCGGGCGCTATAGCATTGGCCCCGCGACAATTTCGCTGGGCTACTCAGGCCTCAGTGCAAATGCTGTTGTTTATATGGCGATGCCGCTCATGCGGAAACTTGCGGAAAAAACCGGTGTCGCCGTTGCCATGGGACTGCGTGAGCAACGCGAAATGGTCTATGTCGCCAATGCGCGCTCTGAAAACCCTGTTTCCCTACGCCTCAATGTCGGCTCAAGGTTGCCAATCTGGCGCACTGCAATGGGGCTTTCCTATTATGCGGGCATGGAAGAAACGCAGCGTGAGTCTCTGCTTGAGCAAATGCTTGCGGCCGAGCCGGAACAGGCCGAGAAAATTCGTCGCCTGACAAGCAATGCACTCGAAGATTTTGAGAGAGATGGCTTCGTTGCATCATGCGGCGACTGGTACAGCTATATAAATGCGGTAGGCGTTCCATTCCGCCCGACTGATGGCACGCAGCTTGTGGCAATTACCTGTGGCGGCATTACCGACATTGCGCCACGCGATGTCTGTTATGGCGAAATTGGCCCGGCACTCAAACAGTTGACCATCGAGCTGCAGGAGCGGCTTGTCGGCAAGCTGGAAGCACCTTCACACACCTTACCCTAATCATCGCCAACGCGACGTAGCAGATTGTTGCAGGAAATCTCATGGCCACCGATATTCTATATCCAAAAGTCAGTCTGGAAACCAATTCCGGCACAATCTCTCGTTGGCACGCGAAAGACGGTGATACAGTCAGCCAAGGACAGCTCCTTTTTGAAATAGACAACGATAAAACCGTTGTTGAGGTGGACGCGCCTCACAGTGGAATACTTAAAATTCTAAAGCCTTCGACATCAGATGAAATCGACGTCGGCCAGAGTGTGGCAAGCCTTTTTCTTGAAGGCGAAGCTATTTCCTCGGCCACTTCAAAACCCGCATCGGAACCCGCTGCCGTTTCGTCACCTGAAGCCACAAAGTCTTCGGAAACTCCGGCGTTGGATATCCGTTCACACACCACACAAGCCGGCAGGACTGTAGCAACACCACTTGCAAAACGTCTGGCCGGAAACGCTGGAATTGATCTTTCGCAGATCAACGGTAGCGGGCCGAGCGGGCGCATACAGAAGAAAGATGTTGTTGCTGCCATCGAAACGCAGCAGCCCGCGGCAAGCATCTCGTCCCAACCTATCAACGGTACTGAGCTGAACACGGTATGGCTGCGCAAGGGAGAAGGAACACCGATTGTCCTTCTGCATGGCTTTGCCTCGGATCATAATAACTGGCGTGGCTTGTTTGCCGGCACCCAATGGCAGCAACCCTTGCTGGCGATTGATCTGCCATCGCATGGTGCCTCACCGCTTGACGTTGTTGACGACCTCGACGCAATTGCAGAACGCGTAGAAACGACAATCCAACGGCTCAACCTCTCGCAAACGATTGTTGTGGGCCATTCCTTTGGCGCTGCAGTGAGCGCCCGACTGGCAGTCCGAGGGAATATGGATATCCGTGCGCTCGGATTGTTTTCACCAGCGGGTCTGGGGCCGGAAATCAATACTGGCTTTGTCGAGAACTTCGTTAAAGCCAAATCCAAAGAAAGCGTCATACCTTGGCTGCATGAACTTGTTCATGCAAAGGACGCAATTTCAGACGCCTTCATTTCAGCCGTGGTGCAGCAGCGACAGAACCAGCCGCTGAGTGACGCGATGAGCGCTTTTGCAAAACAGTTCTTTGCGGATGGAACACAAACCATATCAATCACGAACGACCTTGCATCGCTCGAAATACCGGTTCGTGTTGTCTTTGGAAAACAGGATCGCATCCTGCCTTTCAAACATAGTCGCAACCTACCAGACAATGTAGCGCTCCACGCTTTTGACGCCTGTGGACACATGCCTCATTTGGAAAAACGCGGCCTGTCGCTCCGTATCCTGCAGGAGCTTGCAAACTCTGTTCGTAACTAAAACATCATGGCAATAAAAAAGGCCGGAGATTTCTCTCCGGCCTTATTTGTTTCATCTGCGATAGCTTATTTGGCGACTGAAATCTCAGCCAATGGCAGGTTGCAGCAAGCCGAATAGCGCACGCCATTCACCTTGCTATTATATGCCAGAATGACGTCTGGGCTCAGCATCGGAATGATGACATTGGCAGCGGCCATTTTCTCACCAGCCTGGAACCAGACTTTATCAGCCTGATCGGCAGGCGCTTTAAGAGCATCGGCCATAACCTGCTGAATATCGCCGATCACGAATGACGGGTCACGCGCTTCACCGGCGCGCTTGGCCCAGAGGCTACCCTTTGCCAGACCGAATGCATCGACATATTGCGATGTGCCATAGAAGTCAGGTGCATAATAGACGACAGTCAGCGGCGTGCCGTCACCATTCACCTTCTCACGCCATGTTGCAAAAGAAACAGGCTGCAGCTCAACCTTGATATTCACCTTGGACAGATCCTGCTGGATCTTCTGCATCATCTGCGTGAAATCAACACCGTAGACGTTGAGGTTTGGATAGGTTGCCTCAAGCTTGAAACCATCCGGGTGCCCTGCCTTTGCAAGCAGTTCCTTTGCCTTGTCGGGGTTGTATTCAGGTATCTTGTAATCAGAGCCACCCGGGAAGCCGATTGGAATAGCGGCACCAATCAATTGGCCTTTGTCACCCAACATGAAATCGAGCAGTGTTTCACGATCAATTGCCGTGGAAATGGCTTCACGAACTTCAGGTGTCAGGGGCACTTCATTCGATTTGGCACCCGGTGAGAGCGCGATATAAATGAAGTTATAGGAATGAATGGAGTCAATCTTCACGTCGGGATTGCGGATGGTCTTGGCAGTTTCCGGATCGATCTGCATGGCAATATCTGCAGAGCCATTTTCAAGCATTTGCGCCTGAGCAACGGCATCCTTAACCTGACGGATAACGACTTCCCCTACTTTCGCAGCCTCGCCCCAGTATTTTTCATTACGCTTCAGGCGAAGTTCGGAATTGGGTTCGTAAGCGGCCAGAACAAACGGGCCACTACCTGCCGAATTGGCGAGAAACCAGGCTTCAGCATTGTCCTTTTCTGCAGCATCTTCACCATTGACGGCCTTGGCTTCAGACGTAGCAACTTCACTATTGACGATGCCGAAATATGGCGAAGCCACAACATTGAAGAACTCCGAATTGGGCGCCTTGGTCTTTACGACCACGGTTGCCTCATCAGGCGTATCGATGGAAGCAATCGTATCTGCCAGAAATGAAGGGCTTGCCTTCACATTCTTGAGGCGCTCCCAGGACCACTTAACGTCCTTGGCTTCAACCTTTGAGCCATCCGAGAACACAGCTTTCGGATTTATCTTGAAGGTAAATTCGGTCTGATCGCCATTTGCGGTATAGCTCTCGGCGAGCACCGGCACGACCTTGTTATCTTTGTCGAGCGACAAAAGACCTTCATAAACTGCCGAGTCATAAATCTGGCAGGTGTCGCAGAAGGTGCGATGCGGATCGAGCGAGTTGATGTCCATGTTGCGCGCGATCACAAGAGAATCTGCATTTTGCGCATAGGCTGCGGGAACCGCAGTCAGCAACGTCGCAGCCATCATCAGGCTTTTGAAATTCGTCATCAAAAGGCGGTTCAGCCCTGTTTTCCCATTTTTCATTTCGTTCCTCGTTTTTCTCTTCTTATGTTCAAACTCATCAGGCATTGCGCGTGATTTTTTCCAGCGCCGCCCGAACCTTTTCCGACGACCCTAGAGCCGCCTTATTCAAGACCAGTGAAACCACAGGCGACGACAAACTGCCGGTCACATGGAGAATTTCATGGTCAAGATCGTTGAAGAAACGCCGCTGAATTTCAGCAGCCCAATGGCGTCCGAGCGAAAGCCCGCTCGCGACCTGCTCGGCAATCACCACACGATTGGTCTTGGCTATAGACTGGCCGATAAGCTCCCAATCAATGCCCGTCATATCGAGGCTGCGCATGTCGAGAATCTCAGCATCTATGCCGGATTCTTCCGCGGCTTTAACCGAGGCCTGTACCATCACAGATGTTGCAAGCACCGTACATGCCGAGCCTGATCTCACGATGCGGGCCTTCCCGAGAGGAATACAATAATCACGGTCTTCCTTGGGCACGAGGCTTTCACGCTGATAAAACTCAACATGCTCGATAATGGCCACAGGATCATTTGACTTGAGCGCGCTGTTCATCAACCCGACATAGTCAAAGGCATTGGTAGGAGATACGACACGCCATCCCGGAAACATGGCAAACAATGCCGATGGATCACCCGAATGCTGAGAGCCGTAGCCAGTGTGCGGTGACACGCGAACGCGCATCACGATCGGCACGGGAAAACCATCACCGAACATATGACGGACTTTGGAAATACCATTGGCGATCTGATCAGCCGCAACAAAGCAGAAGTCACCGAACATGATTTCCACAACCGGGCGCAGACCCCGCAAGGCCGCTCCCAGTGCGACACCCGTAAAACCATTTTCCGCAATCGGCATGGCGAGCACTCTTCCCGGGAACAGCTCAAGTGCGTTCTTGGTGAACCCGCTGACGCCACCGGCAAAACGGTGAACATCCTCACCCATGACGATGATTGTCGGGTCCTTCTCCATTGCCCGACCAAGAACATCGGATGCAGCTGCTGCAAAACGTACCTTCACAAGCTCGTCAGCGGAATAGTCCTCAATCTCGCTAAAGCGAGCATCAGAGAACTCCTGCCCGTCGCCAAGTATGCCTTCATCGACGCTTTCTGCTGAAGGCCATAGAGCATCAGGTATTCGCAGCACATTGCTACCGGGTGCTGTTTCAGTCAGGCGAGATCCCGCAGCCTGCACTGCAGCGCTGACTTTCACGTCGATCTCGGCAAGTTCTGCGTCGCTGACAATGCCAAGTTCCTTCAAACGCCGCTCTGCCTGCGCGATTGGATCACGGCGCTTCCACTCTTCCTCTTCTTCGCCTCTACGATATCCGAAATCGCTCCCGGCCTTGCTCCCGCTTTGATGAAGGTAGCGATAGCATTGCGCTTCAATAACGACCGGGCCGCCTTCTTCTTCAATGATCTGACAGGCATCACGCATTGCCTGATGAACAGCGACAACATCCATTCCGTCGCACTCAATGCCAGGGAAGCCCAGCATTGGGCCGCGCGACGCAATGCGTGTTTCGCGCGTGGCATCCTGAATGTGTGTCGATACCGCGTAGAGATTGTTTTCGACGTAGAAAATCACCGGCAAACGATAGAGTGCAGCGATGTTCATCGCTTCATAGGTCGCTCCCTGTAAGGAAGCTCCATCGCCAAAGAATGCGACCGATATGCCTTTTCTGCCAAGCAGTTTATCGGCGAGCGCATAACCGGCGGCATGAGGAATATTGCCACCAACGATAGCACTTGTGCCCGCAATGCCGGATGCGGCATCGCGCATATGCATCGAGCCGCCACGACCACCGCAATAGCCGGGGTTAAGCCCCATAATCTCTGCCATCAAACGATAGACGGCATCATTCATATCGTCGGTAAAATCGGATTGAAGAATATCGAAATCCGATGGCGTCTGTGCATTGATCAGCTTCGTCAACACCTGGTGATGCGCACGATGTGTACCATTGATCTGGTCATTAGAACCGAGCATCGACATGGCGCCCACTGCCGCAGCTTCCTGCCCGATACTGGCATGAGCCGGACCATGAACCAGCCCCGCTTTCTCAAAGTCGAGTATTTTTTCCTCAAAGCGCCGGATGAGCTTCATCTGGCTATACCACTTTAACAGATCACCGGCATTTGCAGCGCGCCAGTCATCTTCCGTCACATTGAGCCGATACCAGGGCGCAGAAGGTTTCAGTTCAATTTTCTCAGCCATGATAAAGGTTCCCTAATTGCATTCTGCCAATGGCAGTTTCAGTTCTGCCCTGCGGCGCAGCCACAGGCTGGCGCGATATCGCGGATCGCCAGTTCTCCCAAACATGCGATCCAGAATATGGACGACGATATCGGCTCCGATCCGGTCGCCCCATTCAAGCGGGCCATATGGATAGCCGAGTCCCAAACGCACGGCAGCATCGAGGTCATCGACTGATGCTATGTTTTGATGAACGATATCGGCCGCGATATTCACAATCATTGCCAAAACACGCTGGCAAACAGTTCCGCATGTATCTTCAACCAGCGATGCTTTGACTCCATCGGACTGCGCCAAAGCGAGAGCCTCTTGCCGCGTAAGCTCAGTTGCTCCCGGTGAAGCGACCAGCGTTCGGTGTCTGTGGATCCCAAATAGCGGATCAAAGCCAATGGTGTTGGCAGAGTTCAGACCTTCCCGCACAATTGCCGAGGTTAGATCATCACCGATCAAGCCGATCAGAACCAGCGCGCTCGCGCTTACATCATTGATGACTGGAACGCCTGCCTGCTTCGCGATCTTATGCAGCGCCTTGTCAGGTGTATCGCCGATAATCGTTACCGATTTGGGCAGGTTCCGCGCGCCATCGCTTGCTACAGCTGTGGTGGCATCGTCTGAATAATCATAAAAGCCGCGGCCGCTTTTGCGTCCAAGCAGACCTGCATCAAGGCGCTGCCGTGTGATAACCGATGGACGATAACGGGGTTCGTGATAATACTGCCCGTAGATCGCTTCCATGACGGGATGCGACACATCAAGTCCCGTCAGATCAAGAAGCTCGAAAGGCCCCATGCGGAACCCGGCAGCATCCCGCAAAATTGCATCAATCGTAGTGAAATCAGCGATATTTTCCCGGATCATCGCAAGCGCTTCCGTGCCATAAGCACGACCAGCGTGGTTGACGATAAAACCCGGTGTATCGGAAGCCATCACGGGTCGATGACCAACCCGTACTGCAAGCTCCTTCAGAACATCAATAACCCTGGCATCCGTCAGCGCAGCTTTGATTACTTCCACAACGCGCATTAGCGGAACGGGATTGAAAAAGTGAAACCCGGCTATGCGCTGCGGATTTTGAGCTTTACCGGCAATTGCAGTTACCGACAGAGACGATGTGTTCGTTGCGATGATCGCTTCAGGCGGAAGACATTTTTCAAGCGCAGCAATCAGCTCTCGCTTCACGCCAATGTCTTCAACAACAGCTTCTATGACAAGATTGGCCTCAGCCAAATCGCCAAGAGCATCAACAGGTGTGATCCGATCAAGAACACCTGCAGCCGTATCCGAGTCCAGTTTCCCGCGCGAAACCCGGCTATCCAGACGCTTTGCAAGCTCCTGTTTCGAAGCCTCGGCTTTTCCGGGAAATTGGTCGAACATATGAACAGTCAGGCCAGCCGCAGCCATCGTTTCGGCTATGCCGATCCCCATAATCCCGGCACCAACGATACCCACTCTATTTATAAGACGATATTGCTCCGACATCGCAGCCATACTAGCGCCCCTTGAACTGAGGCTTGCGTTTGGACAGGAAGGCGTCAATGCCTTCCCGCTTATCTTCCGTGTCGAAGAGAAGCTGGAATGCTTTACGCTCCAATCTCAGAGCCGTTTCAAGAGGTGCATCTTCGCCGTGAGTGACAGCCTCTTTGATTTGTTCCGCTGCAAGCGGTGGCATCAGGGCAATTTTTCCAGCAAGCTTTAGCGCTTCTTCCAACGCCTGCCCTTCGTCCGTCAATCGGCTGACGAGACCGTATCTTTCCGCATCCACCGCCGAGAGCATTTCTCCCGTCAGAGCAAGCAGCATGGTCTTATATTTGCCTATCGCGCGTAAAAGCCGTTGCGTACCTCCTGCGCCAGGCATCAATCCGAGCTTGATTTCCGGCTGACCGAAATTTGCTGTTTTTGATGCAACGATAATATCGGCGTGCATTGCAAGCTCACAACCACCGCCCAACGCATAGCCTTCCACGGCAGCGATCACAGGCTTGGGGCAACGAGCGAGGCTCTCCCAGTAACGATGAAGCCGCTGGGCGAGAATTTCTCCCGCGCCAGTCTGTGCAAACACTTTAACATCTGAACCAGCGGCGAAATTTCCACCTTTGCCCGCAATGACGATAACCCGCGTTTCCGCATCACTCGCAAGCCGATCAACTGCTTCTGACAGTTTCTGGCGGATATCCATATTCAATGCATTGAGTGCTTCTGGACGATTGATTTCCAGTAAGGCCACACCTGCCGCCGGACGGCTTTCGATCACCACATCGGTAAGCTCGGTCATCCTCTCCCCAACTTCCCCTGAACCCATTCCAATCATAGCAAAACCACAAATGGAATTTAATTTCATTTTATATTGTCTCGAACTTTAATCTATGAAACATTCCCTTAGCAATAGGATATTTCTGCAAAACGCGACGTGTTTCATCTTTGTTGAAATCACCCGCGAAGGGGCACTTCATGATCCGCGACCCGGAGACCTTTCAATCACTGTTAGATACGATCAGACGCTTTGTCAGAGAGCGGTTGATGCCCGTCGAAAGACAGGTGGAAGAAACAAACAGCATCCCCACCGATGTCATAGACGACATGCGTGCAATGGGCCTGTTCGGCCTCTCAATTCCTGAACAATATGATGGACTTGGGCTGACAATGGAGGAAGAAGTCCTCGTCGGTTTTGAGCTTGGCTACACCTCTCCGGCATTTCGTTCTGTCATCGGCACAAACAACGGTATCGGGTCGCAGGGGATTATCGCTGACGGCACCGACACCCAGAAAACCTATTGGTTGCCGAGGCTTGCCAGTGGAGAAATCATTGGCTCATTCGCCCTGACAGAACCCGATGTGGGGTCCGATGCAGGTGCGGTCAAAACCACGGCTGTAAAAGACGGCGATGCTTACGTTCTTAATGGCGTAAAGCGCTTCATAACCAATGCGCCAATTGCTGGCGTATTCACGCTCATGGCACGAACAGGCGAAGCCGGACCTTCCGGCGTCACAGCATTTCTGGTTGACCGCAATTCACCCGGCCTCACCGTTGGTAAGGCGGACCATAAGATGGGACAACGCGGCACGCAGACCTGTGATGTCTATCTGGAGAATGTTCGTGTCCCTGCGGAAAACATCATTGGTGGTGTGGAAGGCCGTGGCTTCAAGACAGCAATGAAAATTCTCAACCGTGGTCGGCTGCATATATCCTCCGTCTGCACAGGCATGGCAGAGCGATTGATTGATGAAGCCGTCGGCTTTGCCAAAACCCGTGTTCAATTCGGCAAGCCCATTGCAGAACACCAGATGATACAGGCAATGCTGGCGGATATGAGCACCGAAGCCTATGCCGCACGATGCATGGTGCTCGATTCAGCGCGTGCTTTCGATGATGGGGACCCCGCAATTATTCGCAAGGCGGCAAGCTGCAAACTCTATTGTTCTGAAATGGTGGGACGCGTCGCCGATCACGCCGTGCAGATTCATGGTGGCTCCGGCTATATGCAGGACTATGCTGTCGAGCATTTCTATCGCGATGTGCGCCTGTTCCGTCTTTATGAAGGCACGTCTCAAATTCAGCGGATCATCATCGCACGCGAAATGACGAGGGCTTAACCCATGGAAGTTACCGGCAAGAGCAAAATCCTTTTCGTTCTGGCACATCCAATCGGTCATGTGCGGGCAAGCCACGTCTTCAATACCCACTTCAACAAGACAGGGAAGAACGCAGCGGCAGTTCCCTTGCACGTTCATCCTGATGATCTTGCGCAAGTCACGCAATCCATTCGCAAAATTGGCAATGTAAGCGGCTTTGGTGTGACTATCCCACACAAGATCGCAATCATTCCGCTTCTCGATGCTGTGACAGATGCAGCGCAAGAAATGGGTGCCGTCAACTTCGTGCGCCGGGAGGAAAGTGGTCGCCTTGTTGGTGACAATTTGGATGGCCCCGGCTTTATCGAAGGATTGCGCAGCAATGGTATAGAACCTAAAGGCATGTCTGTTTTGATGCTGGGAGCGGGCGGTGCCGGGCGTGCTGTGGGCTTTGGGCTGGCAAAAGCGGGCGCGCGTTCCTTGTGGATCGCCAATCGCGATACTGCAAAAGCTGCAGCGCTCGCCACGGATATACAATCTGCTTATAAAGACTGCTCCCTCCAAAGTGGACCCGATCACGGCAACCACTTCGACCTCATCGTCAATACGACATCGCTTGGCATGGCCGAGCAAGACGAGCTTCCGCTGGATCTGACAGGGATTTCCTCCGACACCATAATATCCGACATCATCGTCAATCCACCGATGACGCGCTGGCTGGAATTGGCCCAAGCCAAAGGATGCAGGATCATCAATGGTGTCCCGATGCTTGATTCACAGATGGTTCTGGCATGCAAACATATGGGCATTTGAGTCGTGATGATGAATTGATATATTCGACCGCTCGACAAGGATGCGTCCGGCAATTGGAGCCTATTGATGAATTTTGTAAATGAACCGGACAACAGCTTGACTGAAGCTGACGACGCTATCGCTGAAGAAGCTCAGACTGAATCTGGCGAGGTGTTGTCCAACACCGTTTACAATACGCTCAAATCGCAGCTGATGCAGGCACAGCTCCTTCCGCTTCAGCGGCTCAAGGTCCGCGATCTTGCGCGCTCGTTAGGAACATCTGAGACCCCAGTCCGCGAAGCTCTGATCCAGCTTTCGCGCGAAGGTGCCATCGAGATCAAGCCGCGCTATTACATCCGCGTGCGCAAGCTTTCAGCCGATGAATACGAAGAAATTCGTGCGATGCGTCTGGAACTTGAACCCATGGCAGCGGAACGCGCATTACCGCATATCACTGAAGAAGACATTCTTCAGCTTGAAGATCTGCATAATCGGCTGGTTGCTGCAGAAAAAAGCGGCGACTGGCCGGAAGCATTGCAGACCAACTTTGATTTCCATTTTATCATCTATCGTCGTTCAGGCATGAAACATCTGATTGATGTGCTTGAAGCGCTCTGGATGCGTATCGGGCCGATCCTTTCGGAACTTTATCCCAACGCAATGCCAACCTATGCTGGCCCTCACCAGCACGAACAGGTTCTGGCTGCCTTGCGTGATAGGGACTCCTATGCTCTGCGCATGGCTATTCGCATGGACCTGATCGAAGGTGGAGCGGCTCTCGTCAGGCATCTGAAATCGTCAGCCTATACAGATTGATCCAAACAAAAAGGCCGACACCACGAGGGCGTCGGCCTGAGATTCTTTTGCGACCATTGCTTATTCAGCAAGCCAGTTCTGCCAGCGTTCACGCAGCATGTTGCGGTTCTCGCCGATCCATTTGAAATCCGGGACAAGCAGCAGCTTGTAATTATCCGGCGACGTTGCGTAGTTCTTCTGCTCAGCTTCAGGCAGCAAAGCCACGCCTTCTTTTGAATGGGTCGCGTAGTTTGCTGTCTTGATGAAGGCCGGATGGCCTTCTGCATGACCATAGAAGTAATTGATAAACTTCAGGGCGCCTTCCGGATTAGGGGCATCTTTCAGGATAGCGAAATAGCCTGTGTCCATCACGGCATCATTCCAGCTTACATTGAATGGCGCACCATCATTCATAGCGCTCAATGCTCTGCCGGAATAGGACATCGTCATGGCGACTTCCTGGTCGCGCATGATCTGTGCCACCTGATTGCCCGTCTTCCACCACACGCTGATATGCGGCTTGATCTCGTCGAGCTTTTTATAGGCCCGGTCCAGATCCATCGGGAAGATCTTGTCGCGCGGCACGCCATCAGCGATCAGTGCGATAGCCGGCAACCACCAGTCACGATCACCCGTATCCGGCAATCCACGCGGGCCGGGAAATGTGTTCACGTCCCAGAAATCAGCCCAGGTCTGAGGCACCTTGTCCTTGTAAACGGATGTGTCATAGGCGAGCAGCATACCGCCCGTCGTTCTTGCAACACCATTTTCCTTGCAGGAGCCTTCGACGCCTTTCGCTTCGACATTCGGTAGTTTCGAGCAATCAATCGTCAAAAGAAGATCGGCTTTATCGACCAGATCGGGACCCGTTGCCGTAACAATATCAAACTCAAATTTGTTGGCGCGCTTCATGGCTTCGACACGCGCCCATTGATCCGGCACCTCAATATCAAACGGCACGACATCCGTGCCGCTTTCTTCCTTGAAAGGCCCGTAGAACTCTTTCTCAAGCGTCTGGCGCATCTGCCCGCCAGTCGTCGCATAAACAACGCTGTCAGCTTTGGCCACTATCAATCCGGCTGCAAGCAGCAACCCGGCGCACATCAGTAATCTGGTAGTTTTCTTGAACATGTTTCCCTCACTTCTATGGTTTTCTTATTCTTCAGACACAGCCTGCTGTGAACGCGTAGCAAGCGCGCGCAGCCCTGCGGCCCCCACCAGAACAATGATGGAAAGCAGCGTGAGCATCACGGCAATCGCTGGGATAATCGGTGTCAGATTCTGCTCGATATCATCGAACATCATACGCGGCAGGGTCTTGTCGCGCACACCTGCGAGAAAGAACGAAATTACCGGTTCATCAAACGATATGACGAAGGCAAACAACGCGCCCGATAAGACATTCGGCCCTATCAGCGGCAAGGTCACGGCGCGAAAAGCCAAAAAGCGATTGGCCCCACAACACATTGCCGCATCTTCCAAAGCGGGATCGACCTGCGAGAGCGCCGCTACGATCGTAAACACGCTGAACGGCAATGCTATAATTGTGTGCGCAAAAACGTAACCGGCCGTTGTCTCTGTCAGTCCGACACTTTGAAACATCAGATAGAGCGCAATCGCCAGCGCGATATGCGGCACAACGATGGGACCAATGAGCAAGGTCTGGAAAATGGTCGCGAGCGCACCCTTGCCGCGAACTATCGCATAGCTTGCACATAACCCAATAATTGCACTCGAAATCGCCGTGAAAAATGCAATCTTCGCGCTGAATGCCGTTGCACTCATCCATTGTGCAGACTGAAAGAAGGCACCAAACCACTGCCACGTAAACCCGCGTGGCGGAAACGTGATGTAATCCGTCTCACTAAACGCCATTGGCAGAATGATAAGGATCGGCACAACGAGAAAACACAGCACCAGATAGACATAGGCATTGAGGAGCAAATTGCGGCTGTTCATGCATTGCCTCCCATCATCCGGTTGAACTTGAACACACGACCGAAGACCAGCGAAACAGCCATCACCAGAAGTGTAAGAATACCCACCAGTGCTGCTGCGAATGGCCAATCCAGTGTTTCACGCAGCTGCTGGGAAATCAGCGTCGCAATCATCATTTCTTTCGGCGAACCAAGCAGCGAAGGCGTGATGAAATAACCAAGTGCGGTGAGAAAGGTTAGGATCATCCCGCCCATAACTCCCGGCAGGGTGAGCGGAAAAATGACCTCGAAAAAGGTTCGTATTGGGCCGGCTCCAAGGATGGCAGCAGCTCTCGCATAATCCCGCGGCACGTTGCGAATAGCGCCATAGATCGGCAGAACCACAAACGGCAGGAGAACATGCGTCATAGCAATGAGAACTGCGGTTTGGGTATAAAGCAGCTTCAGCGGCTGATCTATGAGGCCAAGTTGAAGCAAACCTTGATTGACCAACCCATTACGCTGCAAAAGCACTGCCCAGGCAGCGGTTCGCACCAGCACAGACGACCAGAACGGCAACAGAATGCAGGCGGTTATGAAGATCAGTTTTGGTCCGCTCGAATGCGCCATCAGCCATGCGATGGGGTAGGCCATCAGCAGCGCGATCACGCTGACCAGCGCGGCAATCAAAACAGTGCGTCCCAGCACATTGAGATAAACCGGATTTGAGAAAACCCGCTGATAATTGTCCAACGAGACCGATGGCTCTGTCACGGACAAAGCGAGCAGACTGACCAACGGATAGATAAAGAACAGCAATAGCAGCGAGAAGAATGGTAAAAGCAGAAGAAGCATTCCGCCTTTCGATAGCTTGCGCCCGTCTGGCTCAAAGAACATTTTCAACATCGGCTCAGCTCGCACGGGAATAGACGAGACTTGCTTCGGGAGCAAAGCCCAATCGCAGTTTTTGACCTGCGCCAATGTCAGGAACCGCTGCACTCGCCAGTCTTGCGCGCAGTTCTGTTCCGTCGGCCATTGCCCCTAGAATAGCAGTGTCCGGACCGGCATAGATCACATCACGAACGGTGATTTCCAATCCCTGCTCCGCAGGAATTAAGCGTTCCGGACGAACTGCCATCAACGCATTGCCGGATTTTGCTCCCATGACATTTTCAGAGGGTATCGAAACAACGGTGCCGTCAGCGGCTTGCGCCTTGGTCCCATCCCATACGATCGGGATGAGGTTCATTTCACCGATGAAGCTTGCGGAAAACAGGTTGGCGGGGCGGTTGTAGAGTTCGCGCGCGCTGGCGACTTGCTGAATATGTCCGCCTTGCAGGATCGCAACGCGATCCGCCATTGTCAGCGCTTCACCCTGATCATGGGTGACGAATACGATGGTCATGCCCAATTCGGAATGAAGGCGTTTGATCTCGATCTGCATTTCTTCACGCAGATTCTTGTCCAGCGCCGATAAGGGCTCATCCATCAAAAGAACGCGCGGCGAATAGACAATAGCGCGAGCCAGCGCAACACGCTGCTGCTGCCCTCCCGACAATTGCTTCGGACTGCGATTGGCGAAATCGGCAAGTCGCACGCGAGCAAGTGCCTCGCGGGCAATACGGTGCCGTTCTTCTTTTGGCACACCCCTTGTTTTAAGTGGGAAAGCCACATTATCGAGCACCGTCATATTGGGAAACAGCGTGTAGTGCTGAAACACCATGCCGATATTGCGTTTATGCGGCGGTACGCGGGTGTAATCGTTGCTGCCAAACAGAATACGTCCTTTGTCGGGACGCTCGAAACCGGCCAGCATCATCAGGATAGTTGATTTGCCGGAACCCGAAGGCCCCAACAGGGCAAGGAATTCACCCGGCGCGATCTCCATGTCGAGACCGTCTACCGCTGTGAAGCTCCCATAATTTTTAGTCACTCCCTGAATGCTAATACCCAGCCCGGAATCGGGCGTGCTCTTCTGGCTAGCCATGCTTTCCCCTGATCTTTTTGTTGTTGGCAGAGCTTAACCCGCATTTCGCGTCCATGTCTATAATGATATATCAAATTTATTGATCAAAATGGCTGAGCACTATCTTCAACGCTGTTTTGCCTGATGTTTTTGCCAGATAACGCGGTAAAATGCCTAAATTCTCATACAGAAACCGATGGAATGCCTCGCAGCGGGAATATTTATCTCAATTTTTGGAATCTCTCTTGACATATCATCGCGACAAGGATCATTTTTGATATATCATAATTTGAGGTGATGAACGTAAAAGCGTCATCAAATGGGAGACTACCAATGCCTGCGCATTCCACTTCAGCCCAAACCCTGAGCGAACACAATCCAGACGCAGAGCTTCGTGCACGCGCCGAACGCGTGATCCCGAACGGCATGTGGGGCCATCAGCGCGCAGCGTCGCTTCCAGAGGGATATCCGCAGTATTTTGCTTCGGGCGAAGGCGCTCATGTTACGGATGTAAACGGCAACAGCTATATTGATTTCATGTGTGCTTGGGGACCGATCATTCTGGGCCACCGTCATGAACTCGTGGATGCTGCAGCACTCAGCCAGATAAAGGCAGGCGATTGCCTCAACGGTCCAACAGCGCACGCTGTTGAACTTGCAGAGCTGCTGGTTGAAACGGTACCCCATGCCGACTGGGCATTGCTGCAGAAGAACGGCACCGACGCCACGACCAGCTGCGTAACAATCGCACGCGGCGCAACCAAACGCCGCAAGGTTCTGGTCGCTAAGGGTGCCTATCACGGTGCTGTGCCATGGTGTACGCCATCACTGGTCGGCGTAACGGCCGAAGATCGTGCTCACCTCGTCCACTATGTTTACAACGATGTTGAAAGCCTCACTGCCGCCGCAAAACAAGCCGGTGACGATCTGGCTGCAATCATTGTCTCCGCCTTCAAGCACGATCTTGCCATCCCGCAGGAACTTCCCACCACAGAATTCGCCAAAACGGCACGCGCCCTTTGCGATGCGGCGGGTGCGGCGCTCATTCTTGATGACGTGCGTGGCGGCTTCCGCATTGATCTGGGTGGAAGCTGGCGCGGAACCGGCGTTGAGCCGGACCTTGCTGCTTATTCCAAGGCAATCGCCAATGGTTATTCGCTTGCAGCAGTCACCGGAACCAACCGTTTCCGTGAATCTGCAGGACAAGCTTACATGACTGGTTCGTTTTGGTATGCCGGTGCATCCATGGCAGCAGCGGTTGCCACCATCAAGGAACTGAAGCGTATTGATGCTCCTGCACGCATGAAACATGCGGGCGAACGCCTGCGCACCGGCCTTGATGCTCAGGCACGCGCACATGGTTTTGAGCTGCTGCAAACCGGACCTGCCGCAATGCCGCTGGTGCAATTTGTCGGCGATACGGATGCACAGCTTGGCGCACGTTTCTGTCGCGAAGCGCTGAACCGCGGCGTTTACCTGCACCACAAGCACAACATGTTTATCTCCTGCGCACACACGGATGCGGTGATCGACGACGCTCTTTCCCGGACGGAAGACGCTTTCAAGGCAATCTCCACCCGGTAAGGAAAAAGCGTGAGCGAACAGCCGGGCGACGAAAGGGACAACCTTTCAGACATTGTGTACCAGCAGCTCAAATCAGGGCTGCTGCGGGCACAGTTCAAACCGCATCAGCGGTTCAAAGTTCGTCAACTGGCTCAGGATCTGGGCACATCGGAGACACCTGTTCGCGAAGCGCTCATGCAGTTGTCACGCGAAGGTGCGATTGAAATCAAACCGCGCTTTTACATTCGCGTACGGCGTTTAACGCTGGCTGAGTACAAGGAAATCCGCGCGATGAGGCTCGTTCTGGAGCCTCTCGCAGCGGAACATGCGCTGACAAACATATCCGATGAAACCATCACCAGACTGGAAACCATTCATCAGCATCTGACCGAAGCGGAACGCACGGAAGATTGGCGCGCGGCCCTGCAGATAAATTCGGATTTCCATTTCGCGCTCTACAAACAAAGCCGGATGGCACATCTGATAGACGTGCTTGAAAGTCTCTGGATCAGGGTTGGTCCGCTCGTTTCGGAGCTCTATCCAACGGCAAAACCGAGTTATCCCGGACGCCACCAGCACGAGAACATTTTAACGGCGCTCAGCAACCGCGACAGCTATGCGTTACGCCTCGCCGTCCAACTCGACCTCATAGAAGGAGGCGCTGCCCTTCTGAAGCGCCTTCAGCAATACGAACAAGACAATCCCGGCGATGCCGATCGTTCAGCATTGAACAGCAATCAGAATTTTTGATTCAAGGAGGAAGCTCACAATGTCCCGCGACAAGTTCAATTTTCCCGAAATGGGGCCACATGCGATCAAGCCATGGGCGGTTCGCAAAGGCTTTGCGGACGAGCACTTTCTTTCAGACTATCGCTATCAGTTTCCGCGTGAAGACCCTGCTCTGCCCGAAGTTTTCGTCTACACCGAGAAGATGTCTTACGACCCCGGTGAAACGGTCGAGTTTCATGGCTCCACCACAGCCAAAACATGGTCGATCCAGATATATCGCGACGGCCACGAACCTCAGATGATGGACGAGGCTTTCGACCTTCCCGGCAGCTTCACCAAAACATCAGAAACAGCCTATATGGATGGCTGCGACTGGCCAGTTCTTTATAGCTGGAAAATTCCCGACAATGCGCGCTCGGGCTTCTATCGCGTTGTCTCGACATGTATGCGCCCCGATGGCGAGCGCTTCGTTCAACATCATTTCGTTGTGGTCCGCCCGACGAAGAAGACCCGTTCGGGCCGTATTCTCCTCATGTTCGCAACTGGCACCTGGACTGCCTATAATGATTGGGGCGGTGCGAACCACTATTTTGGAACATGGGGTCCAAATAAGAACGAAGGTTCGCCGATCTTGAGCCTGCGCCGCCCATGGTCGAAAGGCATGATCTGGTTGCCGCAGGGAGCTGCGCGCGTTTGTAATCCGGTCTGGCAGGACATGGGGGATGCGACCCGATACCCATCCAAGGAATGGGGCTATACGATGGGGTTCTCGCAATATTATTCGTCTGCCGGCTATGCTCAATACGAACGTTATTTCGTAACCTGGGCCGAGGCAGCAGGCTATCAGATCGACTATATAACCCAGACTGATCTCCACTATAATCCCGGCATTCTCGACGATTACAATTGTCTGGTCACCGTTGGCCATGATGAATATTGGTCATGGGACATGCGCAAAACCGTCGAGGATTTCGTCGCTCGCGGCGGGCATCTCGCGCGCTTTGGCGGCAACTTCCTCTGGCAGATCCGTCTTGAGAATGATGGCCAGACACAGGTTTGCTGGAAAACCAAAGCGCCTACACAAGACCCCATCATGCAAACCGATCAGAAACACCTATGCACGGCGAACTGGGCAAGTGGCGCGGTTAACTGGCCGGGGGCTTCGACTGTCGGTGTTAACGGTGAAAACGGAATGTATGGCAGCTGGGGCGGTTTCTCTCCCCGTGGCTCTCGCGGGCTCACCGTCTACCAACCAGAGCATTGGATCTTCGAAGGCACGCATCTGCGCTATGCGGATATCTTTGGCCACGAAGCCCAGATCTTCGGTTATGAGGTCGACGGGCTCAACTATTCATTCAAGAACGGCTTCCCCTATGCCGTTGAAGAGCACGGCGTACCGACCGAAAAGATCGAAATTCTCGCCATGACGCCAGCATCGATCTACGAATATGAACTCGACGGTCAGGGACATCGTTACTATGTTCGCGATAGCGATCTGCAGGGCATCTGCGAAATGGCGCCTGATGGCTATGAAGCGGCGCGCAAGCGCCTGGCACATGGTGCGGGTATGCTCGTCTCCATGAAGCAAGGTGACGGTGAAGTGATAACCGCCGGGCTTTGTGAATGGGTAATGGGCCTCAAGCGCAACTGCGCCTATACCACCACCATTACCCGCAATGTGCTGGACCGGTTTCAGGAAACGGGACCTTCCCGCGCCTGATCCATAATGCAAATCAGGCCCGAATTTTCATTCGGGCCTGTTCCTATCGGCGATCAGCGCGGCATCGGTTGGCTGCCGTAATATCCATAACGCGCGCGAACTTCATCTAGCTCAGTCTCACTCAAAAGAACCGGTTCGCCAATCTGACAAGCCAATATGTACTGACGTGCCAGCGTTTCAAGTTTCTCTGCCAGCAATGTTGCGTGGGCCATATCCCGGCCCCACACCACCATTCCATGGCTTGCCATCAGACAGGCGCGATGGTTGCCCATAGCGCGCACGATTTCATAGGCCAAAGCATCAGAACCAAATACGCGGTAATCAGCACAGGGAACTTCGTTCCCGCCAAATGAAGCAATCATATAATGGAAAGCGGGCAATGGCTTACGCAGACACGACAATGCAACACAGCTATCCGCATGCGAATGGATGACCGCGCCTGCTTCGGGATGATTGCGCATGATTTCTGTGTGGATGCGCCATTCGCTGGAAGGCACCTTGCCCGCAAGATGCTCGCCTTCCACAGAAACGAGACTCATGTCTTCAGGCTTCATAAGCGATGTGGCGCCAGTCGGCGTAACCCAGATATGTTCGCCTTCCCGAATACTGATATTACCGCTGCTGCCGTGATTGAAGCCCTTCTGTTCCATGTGACGCATCGCATCCACGATGGCTCGACGTGCTGTAAGGCTCTGATCATAATCGGTTGGCATCGTCTGTTCCCCGTTGTTGGCAGCCAAGAGTTTGTGATGATGCCTAACTTCATAATCCCCGCAATTGACGCGGTCCATCAAAATGATACTTAATTGGAATTAAATTTCATTATCTATGACGCGCAATTACGCATGGCATGATACGAGGATAAAAATGGGGAATAACGGCACTCTTGGGATCATCGCCGACGATATGACAGGCGCGTTGATGGTCGCTGCTTATTATGAAACAGCAGGCATTAGAACCGCTGTCGTGACAGATATCGAAGCTATCCGCGAATGTGCAGGCGAAGCTGTCGTCATATGGGCCGGCAGAACGCGTCTTGCTGAGCCGGACGAAGCAAAACGACAGATCACACGCGCAGCTGATGCATTTGATGCAATCGGTTGCGATCAGGTCATTTACAAAGTCTGTGCCAGTTTCGATTCAACCGAACAGGGCAATGTTGGGCCTGCTGCCGATCTGTTGCGCGCACGCTATAACCCCAGCAGTCTTCTATTCTGCCCCGGCTTTCCCAAGTTCAACGCCACGGTTCATCAAGGCTATCTCTTCTATCGAAGCCGCCTCATCTCTGAATCCGTCAAGCGCTATGACCCCGCCACTCCTATGAGCGATCCCGACATGGTGCGTTTCATCGGAAAACAGACGAACGAGCCGATCGGGCTTTTGCCCCACTCCGTACTGCTTAAAGGCAAAGACGCAGCGCAAGCACATCTTGATGAACTCGCAAATGCAGGCAAATGCTATTGCGTTGTCGATGCGAGCGATGACGGTGACGTCAGGATAGCCGCCGAACTGGCACGGGCACAGCCAACAATGGTCAGCTCCGACGCTGTTCTCATTCAGCTTGGAATTGATCGCTTTGCGCCCAAGCCAGCCATCACCGTTGCGCCACCGTTACCAAGCCACGGCACTGCCGCGGTTCTGGTGGGAACAGTTGGTCCCATTGCGGATGGACAGATTGCGGTATTTGCCGAACAGCACCCGGTTTTGACTCTGGACCTTACCAAAGATGGCGATATCGACGCCATGGTGTCAAAAGCAATGGAATGGGCAAAAGATCATCACGGCAAACAGCCTTACCTCATTTCAACGGCGGTCAGTGATACTCGTGTCAAAGAAATCCAGACAGAGCTGGGCGTTCGCGGCGCAAGCGAAAAGGGTGAAAAGCTTATATCTGAGCTTGCTGCAGCAATTTTCGAACTCGGCGTCGACAAGCTTATCGTGGTTGGTGGTGAAACATCAGGTGGTGTCATCAAGCGCCTTGGTTTGCAGCGACTACGCGCCCTCCCTGATAACGGGATTGGAACCGGTTTCTGTCGAAGCGAGGGCAATGACCAGATCATTTTCTTCTTCAAATCCGGCAAAACAGGAACAGAGACGGTCTTTCTCGATTCCCTGGCCGCGATGTGATGCGAAGGTCTTGTAAGTGGTGAACGTAATTACCAATTAAGGAACACTTCCCGTCAAGACGCTTCCTGCCGCACTAATCAATGCGGTGTTTGAGGCTGTCCGGGGTAAAAAAGGGCGCTCCCCGTCACGGGTTGAGCGCCCTTTTATTTATCGGCCTAAGCCTTCGGATCAATCACCAGCTTATCTTGAGGCCGCCAGAGGCTTTGCCTGCAACATTCGTGGAACCGCCAAATTCGACAGCACCCCGAGCATAGAGGCTCACATTTTCCGAAACGCGCGCAACGACACCAACACCAACATCATAGGCTGTACCGCTCATGTCGTTACCGATGCTGGCTCCCGACGCGACGAGCCCGTTTTTGCCCTTGAACTCACGCTTGACGTTTGCGTCGGCATAAGTCGTGACAGACTTTACGAACTTTTTCTTTTGGGGTGCGTCCGGCAAAACTGCCGGAACCTTCTTAGTCACCGAGCCTTTTCTGCCCTTTATCGCGCTTGACGCAGGCTGGGATACCTCTTCTTCGTCACCGAAATAGATGGTCTTTTCCAGACGCACTCCAACACGACCAATAAGAGATTCAGCCGACTGGTCGTAAACATGAATGCCGTAAGTATCTGTAAAGCTATCTGCTTTGATTTTCGAATAGATCAACTGAGCTTGAGGTTGCAGTACGACATTGTTGCCCAGATCAAAACCATAACCGGCTTCAATGGATGCCGTCGTTGCACGTCCCTTGTAGCTATTCTGAAGCGCAAACCCGGAAACCGATTTTGCACTGACACCAAAGTCTATCCAGTCATGTTTGATAACGGCATCAACATAAACACCCGTGCCAGGCTTATAGTCGCTTGGAGCGACCTGCTGCCAGGTTACATAACCACCGAGGCCCTTGGACGAAATCGATCCGTCTGCTGTGCGGCCACGCACGTCAAAGCTCGAATTTGCATATTCGCCGAAAATGCCAACCGTGAGCTTGTCACCGGCAATAAACACATCGCCCTTCGAATAATCGACACCAATCTGAGCACCGGCGGTCGTCATGTCAAAGCCATGACCGTTATAGCCCGTGATGCTTTTCGGTGAATAAGATCCTGTCTTGCCGATGCCGCGCATCCAGACATTATAGCCGTCTCGCAGATCTTCGGCCCGCAGTTCACCAAGACGTTCGTGAAATGTATCAAGCGTTGTCAAAACATGGTTCTGGGCTGCAGCAAGAGCAATGTTATATCCCGGAACGATATCGACAACGTGTCCGGTACCCGGGCCGGGATTGACGGGAGGCTCAACCGGGCAATCGACATCCGGAGTGCAGACTGGCGGCTCGATAACATCCTTGCCATCGGTCTGCAGATACCAGTTCTGTCCATCGGCCTTGCGAAGCTGATAATCATAGATGCCGACGATTGCCGCCGAACCGAGTTTGAACTCGGCATCGCTTTGACCACCAACTTCAACAATCTGGATACCGTCCGTTGCACCGGTTCCCGTGAAGGCTCCAATGCCGCCATTGTTGCGGACATTGACCACACCAAGACCTGTTGTGTCGCCCGTCACAACAATCTTGTCAGTTTCGCTTGCAGCTCCACCTTCGTTGAGCTTGGTATTCAGCACGAACGATCCGTTGTTCATCGCAAGACTACCAACTGTGAGCGCCTTATATGGAGTGGCTGAATCAAATTCGATTGTGCCGTCATTGGTAAGAGCACCGACATCTGAAGAACCGGTCATCAGCCAATATGAAGTGCTATCAACTGCAACGCTCGTCACGCCTTTGCCGGCACCAGTCCAGATGCTGCTGTTGGATAAACTAGCATCGATAACCGTATCAGTGGATTCAACAACCATATCGCCAGAAAGCACAACATTGCCATCTGCCGCCAACATGGTGGTTGAGCCAGCCGCCGCCTGTAGCAAAGTGCCATTGCCACCGATAACCTGCGTTCCGCTCTTGAAATCGAAGCCGACACTTCCGCCGGACGTTTTTAAGGCCGGGCCATTTGCTGTCGCAATCAGAGAACCGTCTACAACGGCCATGCTATCACTCGCCAAAACGATACCCGCGCCGTTTACACCCGAAACACGCGCGATCGTGTTTGAAACTTGAACTGTGCTGCCATTCTGGGCAACCAGACCATGTGCGCCAATGCCCTCCGTTTGGACCGAGCTGTTCGCCACGGTGACTGCACCACCGCCACTCGCAAATGCACCATGTGCGCCTGCTCCAGTCGTGGTGACGCGTGAACCCTTGGCGCTGACAGTTGAACCAGCTCCAAATGCATGGAGGCCGCGCGCATCCGCGCCTTCCGTGCGCAACTCAACATTCGTCAGATCAACCAGTCCCCCACGCACGGCATAGGCTGCAGATCCATTAAGATCGTCGCCTTTCGTTGTTACGCTGCCACCATTCATGGTGAGAATTCCGCCGATATCACCTGCAACGACACCGCGACTATTTGCGGTGGTAATCACAACATTGGTCAGATTTGCTGTTCCACTATTATAAGCGACTGCGCCACCCGCATTGACGCCGGATGTGGTGATGCTGCCACCACTCATCTCGAGATGAGAGCCGGTATCCGTAACATTGAAGCCTGCACCACGTTCTCCGGAAGTCACAATATTCGTGTTGTTCAGTTTGGCAGTGCCGCCATTGGCTACAATCACTCCCACTGCCCAGGAATTACCTGTGCCATTGCCTTCAGTGATAATGGTTGCACCATCCAGATTGACAACACTGCCAGCAGAGGACCGCACACCCGCAGCACCGTCGCCCGTCGTGCGAATGATCGTGGCTTCGCCCGTTCGCAAGTCTCGACCGATATTGATCTCGCCACCGTTTGCAGCATTGATACCATCTGCACGAAAGCCCCCGGTCGAATAGCTGCCGCCATAGATGTTGCCTTGAGCCTTATCCCCATCTGCGGATAGCCCATAGGCCCAATCGCCCGCTGTTGTTACACCCACATTGGTGGCGTTGACTGTGCCACCGGAATAAATATCAATGCCATGCGACCCATCACCAGTCGTTGTGACTTCGGTATCAATCAAATTTGCAAAAGCATTCTCGTTACTTGCAATCACGCCCATCGAATTGTCGCGACTGGTTGAAACCGAGCTTTTTGTGAGGGTGAGGATGGCGCCCTGAGACGCAACTACCCCGTGTGACCTATCACCACTCGTTGAAACGACCACTCCATCTGCGTTCAGAATAGCTCCGGCATTGCTTACCAATATTCCGTTTGACGTGTCACCAAGTGTTGTAACCGTTCCGCCATTCATGGTCACGGTTGATGAGGCTTCCGCACTCACTCCAACGGAAGCGGTACCCTCAGTAACAATGCTGACATTGGTGAGATCGGCCTTCCCTTCCTGGACATAGACACCCTGTGCATAATCACCCTTGGTATGAACGGAAGTATCAACCGCCGTTACAGATGAATCCCGAAGTGCTGCAACAATGCCTGCTGCATAGTTGCCGGCGGTAGCGATAGAAGAGCCTGCCTGCAGGTTTATCACACCACCGAAATACGTCTGCGCGCCCACTGCTGCCTCACCGCCCGTTACGACAGTAACCGGACCATGCGTTTTGATTTCGCCATTCCAGATGGCGTATAAACCAATCCCCGCATCCCCATTGATCAGGCCGGTATCGATGGTTGTATCGCTTGGAACGTCAACCACAGTTCCATTCGCGATTACCTGCTGCGCGAAACTCGGCGAACTAAGCAGTGATAAGACCGCTGTCGATAGCCAAAGTCGTTTTATCGAGCTGCGAACGGTATTGCGCTGAGCGAGGCCATTATTGGCGGACATGATCCTGTTCCTTTCGAAGGGGCGTCTCTTCGGGTAAGTTTGGCGCGCACTTCTCCATCCCAAGCCGTCGGGTCGATGCGCTGAACTCTGCTGCTTTGAAACTTCGAACTGGAAGAACCGAGAACCGGCGGGTATTCGGTCCTTCCAGTCGCTATCCGTCACCTTGCGCGCGACGGAAGCTTTGAATTCCTTAGCCTTGAATTCGCCGGTCACAGCGTAAATGGCTGCGAAAAGCATAAACTTCACGTCGAGATGATTTCAGAATGAAAGGGAACAGGGCGAAACCCGCAAAAGGATCGCTTATCTAATTGATAATAAAAACATTTTTTTGATTCAAAATGGAAAGGAAAGCCGCTTTGCTATGGCTATGGCTATGGCTTTCCCTGCATCTGCTGATCAAGCGCACAGAGATAGGATGTCATCAGTTCTATCGAATGATCGGAAAGCGCTACAAACTGGCGCCGTCCATCATCAGGATCGAGCCAGCGTCGAACCAGGCCAACACTCTCCATTTCGTCTAACCGCCGCGACGCGGTCGCAGCCGAAACGCCTGACACGATGTAGAGAGAGGAGACAGAAACCTGCTTGTCTTGAAGATGGTTTTCCATCAGATCGAGAAGCATGTGCCAGGCGGGATCAACAAACAACTTGTCAGAAAAATAGCGCGTCTTGATATCGCGTATGCGCAGAAGCTCAAGCATCCGTTCTTTAGATGGGGCGTTGGCAAGAGCGTTCGGCTCATCATTATGAGATAAACCTTGAGCACTTTGCCGCTCCGAGCCGCTTGATGTCATTGGCTGCAATGTTTCCAGCATCGCGCCCAGTTGCTGCGCCTCCTGCATCAAACGGGAGAGCCGTTCATGGCCTTGAGACCATTGCGCCGCTTTCGCGCGCAGCTCATAGGCTTTGGTCGCTGCCTTTGCGACGGATTCCAGAAACGGCACTCGACGAACCGGCTTGTGAAGAAAATCCACTGCGTTCAGTCGTAGCGCCTCAACAGAGTTATCCAGCGTCGCATGGCCGGTTACAAAAATAACCTGCAACCAGTTTCGATCCGTGTATCGTTCGCGGATTGCCCTGAGCAGCTCGATACCATCCATCCCCGGCATCCGAATATCACTGACCACCACATCTATCTCTGGTGTTCTGTCGAGCAATTTCAACGCTGCCATAGCGGCAGAGGCACGCAGGCAATTATAGCCCGCGTCGGTGAGCGCCGTTCCCAGAACATCGAGCAATGCCTCTTCATCGTCGATCAGAAGGACCGTTGTATTGGCTGGCGAATTATCCATTTTCTGCCCCCTCCTTTTCGTCTTTTGCCGCACGCAGGATCAGTCGAAACTCTGCGCCCTTTGTACCGTTTTTGACTTCCAGCCGACCGCCCATATCGCGGGCCATACCATAGCTTAGCGATAATCCCAGCCCCGTGCCTTTACCGACGGACTTGGTCGTGAAAAACGGCTCGAACACGCGATCAAGATTAGCTAGCGGTATGCCCGGGCCGGAATCCTCGACAACGACGGCAATCATGTCATCGTCCGTTTGTTCAAAGCGGATTGCGATAAACTCGTCCTCGCCCCGCACCTCACGCCCATCGTCCTGTGGTCGGCTTTCCACGATAGCATCTCGCGCATTCAGCAACAGGTTAAGAACAATCTGCTCAATCAGCACAAGATCCGCAGTCATTTTGTAATCACCTATGCGGTACTCTTTGCGGATTGAAATGCCCTGATTTTCAATCTGTGTTCCAGCAATGGCAAGCACGCCTTCTACCGCTTCTGCCGGATCAACCGGGCGCAATGAGCCATCGCTGCGATGGCCGTAAATGCGCATATGCCGGACGATATTGGCAGCGCGATCAATCTGCCGACTGGCAAGATCGAGGCCATCGACAATCATCGCCTGATCGAGATTGCCACCAGAAACCCGCGCATGAAGATTGTCGACTGCCATCGCAAGCGTTGCGAGCGGCTGGTTGATCTCATGCGCGATCCCGGTTGCAACCTCTCCCAGAGTCACAAGCTTGCCTGCCTGATAGATTGACAGCTCCGCCTCGCGTCGCTCAGTAATATCGAGACCGACGGCCACCAGGTTCTTTATCTCACCGTCATTGGTTTTGATGGGCGAGACAGACCAGGAAAGCGCACGTTTTCGCCCGTCTGCCAAAGTGATATTGTTCACGGCTTGCCATGGGAGATTATCGACAACCGCTGAAAGCTGTTCGCCGAGTGGCCCGGCAATAGCACCAACCTCCGATTTCAGGGTTTCCATCTCGGGAAACAACTCGTGCATGGCCTGATTAGCAACAATCAAGCGCCCCTCAGCATCCGTTACGGCCATCAAAACACCGCCCGTATTGACGATTGTTTCGAGGAACTCTTTTTCGCGTCGTTGGTTTGCAGCCTCAATCATGACATGCACGAGCGAACTTCTATTTTGCATATATTTGCCGAGGATCACGCCAAGAACGCCAAGTGCTGCAAACAAAGCCAAAAGTGCGGCGACAATCAACGAGGATGCGGTCAGCCAAGCCTTATAGATCGGTTGCGTTGGCAATCCCACATAGGCAACGAGAGGCGCAGCGGACGAACGATAATAGGCAAAAATCCGCTCCGTCCCTGTTTTGACGGACGGGTTAATTCTGATGCCTTTACCAGCAGCCAATTGCTCTGGAATGTAAGCTGAAACATTCTGTCCGACGACAGCGGGTGAGCTCGAAGCACGGATGGTGCCATCCGTTCCCATCAATCCGAAAACCATGCCTGGCTGTTCGTCGAGCTGACTGTAAAAGCCATTGAGATAGGCCTCATCAACAACAATCAGGACATAGCCATCGAAGTTGCCATTGCCGTCACTGATGCGACGCGCATAGCTCATAGCCCATCCGCTAAAGTCGCCCGGCACACTCAGTTCAGATTTATAGGGCTTGCTGATGTAGAAATCAGCGGCATCCGGTCGGCTCAAGGCCTTGAAATCAACGGCATGGCTCAAATCGCGCCCGACCGGATAATCATCCATGCCGCTGGCATAGACTTTGCCGGTTCTGTCTATAATGGCAATTCCCATGGCAGCAGGCTCTGCGGCTGCGCGGCGACGCATGACTTCCGACAGAAGACCTTCATAGACAATTCGGTCAGCACGATCTTCCATCACTGCTCGGCTTAGCGCATCGAGCTTTGTGAAAACCTGCGTCGTATATTCCGCAAGCGCCTGGGCTAGAGACATGACTTGCTGGCCCGCACTATCTACACGGTTTGTATAGTCGCGGTAGATGATCGTCGTTGCGCCAAGTGATGCGATCAGGATGACAAAGGCCGCAGCAAACCAATAGGCTCGCATGGTCCGGCGGTCGATTTTAGTCAGACGTTCCATCTGTCTCCCAAAGTATGGCATCTCAGACTAAGCAATAAATAGCAGAATTACTAACAAACAGACCGCAATTGCTTTAACGCGCTATCTTACATTGCCGGGCAACCCATGCTGCCATCGCAACTGCAGGCGGATATCAGTTGCACGTTGATGAAGCATCGAATGTTTGCATTCTTCTATTGATGTCCATATCGGGAAATTGACCTGTCTGAATCCACATTCCGCATCCCGATATTTTCGCCATGCGGTTCTCGCTTCAATAAATTGTCTTTGACGCGAGGCAGGCAGACCAAACAGCAGCATCTCTTCCAGCTTCTGCAGATCGGGCGACACGGCCGCCACATTCAACGGCTCGACAGGACTTGCCCAGAGCAGCGATGACAAGAGGTACAGTGAAACAATATTGATCATCTGGCTTGCTCCCCACCCAACTCCCCCAACTCCCTTTGAGCGCAACGCATTGAATCAAAAAGGCAGCGCTCTTCGCGCTGCCTTTACTTTGTGACTTATTACTTCAGCTTGTCTTTGAACAAATCCAGCGCTTCAACCGCGCAAGCTTCGTCAAGATTACCGCCTGGTGCACCACCGATGCCGATTGCGCCGATGGTGTCATCACCAATCTTGATCGGAACGCCACCAGCCAGCACGAGGAAGCCCGGGATAGATACGAGCTGTGCTGCACCAGGATTTTTCTGCACATTCTCAGCCATCATGCTGGTTGGGGTGCGGGCGGATGCGGATGTGAACGCCTTTGCCTGCGCAGCATCAATCGTGTGCGGGCCAGCTTTGTCTGCACGCATCAGGGAACGGAGCAAACCGGCACGGTCAACAACAGCGACCGATACATTGTAGCCCTTGGCCGTGCAGATCTTCACGGCTTCGCTGGCAATTTCATTGGCAGTTGCCAGCGAAATGTTTTTCTCTTCAAGTTCGGCAGCCGAGACAGTGGCAGTACCAAGAACCAGAGCTGCGATTGCAGATACGATCAAGTTTTTCATTTTGACTTCCATCCGTTTGAGTTGTCATCACGAGAGTAGGGTCGAACAAATCGACGGTTTAACTGTCTCCCGACCGACGGCTGTTGCGGGGGCGTTGCCAATGCCGATCGGGAGCGCCTGACCTCAACCATACGAGGGTATCCGAGGCCTTGCCTGCTTCGCTACCAGGGTAGCGTTTTAAACTGTTCAACTTTCAGAGCAGTCAACAGCGTATTCCTTTAAACGCCGGAAATCATGAAGCTTAACGCTGCGATCCAGAATGTCAGGCATCCAGTGACCATGGTCAGCCATATCGGTACCAGAATGCGTTGGGGCAGCTTTTCCTCATACTCGAATGCCAATTCCGTTATGTCTGCAAACTCATTGCGCGAGGAATTTTTGAATTCAACTACAGACATTGGCTTCACCTTTCCGTGCTCTCAGCCTGCATCATTGCTGCGGGCTACGAAGCTAAAATGGAGCCATTGCCAATAAATTTCATCCCAGAGTGAATTCAGGATGAAAGCATTCAGCCTTAAACAGCCGCATGCACCAGTATCTAATTGAAATATTTTCATAATTTCAGGTTCAGATTGAACCTTCTTAGCTCGAAAAGCGTTCGATCCTTATCGAGCGGCTCAATTTTCGCCACTCGATTTCACTGTTATCGAAGCTGGATAGCGGGATTGCTGACTACTGCTGAGCAAGCTGCTGCTTCAACATATCGGCGACAACCTTATCAAAAGAAACGTCACCCTTTTTCGCGTTCTTCTGCATTTCACTTTCAACATACTCATCCCGCTTCTGGACAAGATCCGTCATCTGGCGCTCAAGCTCCGTTCTCACATTCAGGGTTTCATCGATAATCTTCTTCTGCTCCGCATGGGATTTGTCCTTCAACGAGGCTGGCAGCTCGCTTTCTTTGACTTCGTCCCATTTCAGGTTGTTGTTGCGGATATCGTCAAGAAGATCGCCGCCACCCGTAACAACCTCCTTCATCGATGATCGCTTGGAATAGAACTTGGAGTTCTCGACCTGCGCCTCCATCGGTGCTGCGGCTTTCGCGGCTAGTTTGCTGTTGAGCTCTTGCCTGATCGCGGCATTACCGTATGGCATGATTGTGTTATCGATGTTCTGCTGAACCGTAATGATCTCCTGATCATAGGGTGTTTTGACTTCATCAATACGTCCACCATCCTGCGCAATCTGGATATAGCGACCTGAACCACGCTCCGCGATATCCTTCCAGAAGTTGCGGGTTTCTTCAGAGTTACCCGCTTGGACGGCATTCACGCGAATATTTCGGCTTTTTGCTTCGGCCAAAATCTCAGGATATTTGCGCTCACCCTTATAATCCATGTGAGGTGGGGCATCGCCGACCAGGAACACAATTCTCTGGGTTGCGGAGCCTTCGCTCCATGTCAGTCGCCCAATCGCATTATCAAGCGCTTCATTGACGGATTCGGGATCATCACCGCCCCCATCAGCCTCAAAGCGCCTCAGATTTGCGTAAAGTGACTGCAAATCTTTGCTCATGTCGAAGGATTTGACCACATAATCGTCACCACGATCACGATATCCGATCAGTGCCATTCTTATATCTGCATCAGGCTGCACATCGACGATTGTATTCGCAATCGACCAGATTTTGCGCTTCGCTCCCTCAAGCAAATCTACCATTGACCCTGTGGTATCGAGTACGAAGGCCACTTCAATGCGTTTGGGTTGGGTTGATACCTGCTGGGGGGCTGGCTCGGCAAAGGATGCCGTGGCAAACAGGAGCGATGCAAATGCCGCTAATGCCGATGCTGTAGAAGCGCTTTTCATGAGTTCTCCGCCAATCGTTAGGGAGAATATAATGAGCCGCGACATTATGTCTTAAGTAAGCCTGCGAAGCCGCAATTAATAGGCAGACTTCAAGTGATGAGTGGTCGAGACCAAGCGAAGTAATATTACTCGATAGCATCCACGTTGCAGGTCAGCGTTGCACCCTGAGATGTAACAAATATTTTTTCCATAGTGGTGAACGATATCTCGTACCCCTCACCTACGAAAGTCTTCTGAGGAGCATCCGTTGTTTTCTCAAGCGAACGTTCACGTCCAAAAGCATTTAGAATGATCTGTTCGGGCTTGTCTTGCGAAGTGATAATCTCAATCGCATTTTCATGATCACATATATACGAGATATGATCCTGATCGGCTTCAGCCAAAGCAATACTCGGCGACAATGCAAGGGCAGCGATCAGGCAGAAGCGCATTCGAAACACACCTTCAATAATGATATAAGCCCATTCATAATCGAAAATTCGAAACTGCCAAAGAGAAGATTGAGCGGTTCTGAACAAGAATAACCATATGCACTGCGCGCTTCACTGGCAGTAGTGATGTCAACGGACCTGTTACGAGCTTACTAGTTGGCTTAGTATAGGGTTTCAAAGCCACTTTTTCAAAAGCGCCGCGTTGTGTCTTTAGGACCGTTGGATTTGCATTGTTCTGTGAGGCTAGCCGGCGGCCCAGTTTGTAAGCAGCATGGCTTATGTCGGCCTGCCCTTAGCCTTCTTCATCATCTATCAGAAACGGCAAAAGCCCGGGCTGCTTATGCACCG
>NZ_DAMBKZ010000019.1:63745-85676 GCF_032066345.1 Brucella sp. | reverse complement strand
ACTATTCTCAGGAACGTGCGGTGGGTTCGGTGTCAGCGCGTTCGAGGAAGGGGCGGCTTCTGCTGTCTGGGCTGTGGCCGCAGCCGTGGCCTCCTGCTCAAACTTATCGACATGCATTGACTGGTTCTTACGCCATCCGCCATGAAGATAAAGCGCGCCAGCCATAAGCATCGTCGAAAGCATGGCAACAGGGAAGCTGAGCCACAGGGCATCCGGTCCGAGCCAGTCTCTCATGCCGACGGCAACACCAAGCCGCACCGGGTACATCGAAACAAACAGAATGATAAGTGGCCAGATAACTTGTCCATTCGCCCGCACGGTGCCAAACAGAACCATGGAAACGCCAAAGGCGATAAAGCCCCAGGTTGCGATCTTGCCGATGTGCTGACCGATCGGGATGGCAGGGCTGTCAGAGCCCAGGAATATCTGCATGGCCTGCTTGTCGGCAATGAGCAGCACAACAACCAAAATGCCAGTCATCAGAATGGCGTAGAAGACGCCGATCCGTGTGATGTTGTTGACGCGATCCCATTTGCCAGCGCCGATATTCTGAGCAGCCATCGCACTCACCGCTGCGCCAAGCGCCATAGCCGGCATCTGAACATAGGTCCATAATTGTTGTGTTGCGCCGAAGGCTGCGGTCGTATTGACGCCTTCCTGATTAACCAACCGCATCATCGTCAGCATGGCACTCGAGACCACGATCATCTGGATGCCCATCGGAAGCCCTTTGCTGAAAATCAGCTTTAAGACCTTGAGGTCCGGCACCAGAAGCCAAAGCTCCTGTCCTTTGAGACGCAAAGGCAAATCCTTGCGATAGACATAGATGAGCATGGCCGCGAGACTGATATAATTCGCTACGGCTGTGGCGAGTGCCGAGCCTGATATGCCAAGCGCGGGAATTGGGCCGATCCCGAGAATGAGCAGCGGGTTAAGCGCTATATCAAGGATGACGGCGAGGCCCATAAATATCAACGGGGTTATGGAATCACCGCTGCCGCGTAGCGCCATCATCAGGATTGTCTGCATGAGAATGGCAGGCATTGCAACGAAGGTTACTTGCAGGAAAGCGCGCGCCAGCGGTTCAATCGTTTCCGGGGTGCCGAGCAGACCCAGGACATAGGGTGCGAGGAACCAACCAACCACAGCCACGATAATGCTGACAGGAATGAAGGCTCCAAGTGTCGTACCTGTGATGGCGCGTGCCGTTTCGATATCCCGCCGCCCAAAGGACTGGCCGATCAGAATCGTCGAGGCCATGCCGAAACCGAAGACGAAGGCAGTCAGCAGAAACATTACCAGATTGCCGTTTGTTGTCGCTGCGAGAGCGTCTGTCCCCAGCAACTGACCGATCCAGATTGTATCGATGGAGCCGTTGGCCGATTGCAGGATTGACGAGCCGAGCGTTGGCAGAGCGAAAAGCAACAGTGCCTGATTGATGGGCGCGGTTGTCAGATCAATGGTCTTTTTCATCCGGCCTCAATCATGTTTGACTGTATTACGTCATGGTTACGCGACTATCTAGTTCGCTTGATAATGCTTCCAAGTCTCAAACAATACAAATCGCTATCTTGGACGATCCAGTCTAATTTCGATGAAGATACAGCAAAAACAATGTTCTGGCTTTGAAACTGTCATTTGGCTGCTATCTTGTACCAGAATCAGGCGAGGCACCGTTTCATCCGATGCACCGTTTTGCTCGCAAGAACACAGATTTTCGGAATGGTGTGGCATGATTTCACGTTTTCTCGTTGCTGGCATGACCTTGGTGTTGGCTGGCTCAGCGAATGCTCAATCGGATACTACTCATCCAACATCTCTGGATAAGATCATCCCTGTTTCACAAGTCACCGGCGTTGATATTGTGCGGCTTGCAGAGCTGCCAAAGGCACCAAAGAAAAGCGGAGACGCCGCTTCTTGCGATAACCATGACACCAAAACGACAAGTGCCGAGGCGCGTGCGGTGGAAGAGCGGGGCTGGACCGTGACCGGGGAAGCGAAGCTTGGCGCGTTGCAGGCTGTCAGTTTCGTGACCGATATGGAACAAGGAACGAGCGGATCGTGCTTGTTGAAAGAAGGTAATCTTGCCTTTTATGAAGACGGCAAACTTGTTGCACTTGTGTATGCCGCCAAAAATGCAACCCTCAGTTTGGGTCGTGTCGAACAGAACGGTGACGGCATACGCATTTGGGATGGCGACTGGGTACAGCAGCCGGTTGCTGATGTGAAGCTGGTTGGTGGCAAAGGTATCATTGTCACCGCATTACCGGGCGAAGAGAAATTCTGTTCTGGCCAGGTGACGGTACCTAATATTTATCGACTGCCGATTAGTCTGGCGCGTATCATGCTCATTGAACATGGCTGGCAGCCAGAAGAAAGTAAGGACGAGCTGGACATCATATCGAAGGGTTTGCGAGAGATGGGTATCAGCGAGGTTGATGGCTGCTCAGGAACTGGCTTCGGCTATTGCGGCTTCTCCTATAATAATGCCGGCCACAGCCTGTCTGTCACAACGGTAGGTGATACGCCATCGGTCCTGTCTTATGATGTGAAGTGCTCGAATTAGAGCGTAATGTGCATTCCGAAAAGTGCGAAGCAGTTTTGCAGAACAAGATGCGCGCAAAATAAATAGAGCAGTTCCAACATTTAATGAAAATTGGAAATGCTTTAACGCGCGCATCTCAAAAAGTTGAGGGCACCGATCTAATCAGCCACGATCTTTGCTTTCACGAAGACATCGTAGCGGGTGCTTTTACCGAGAATCTGATGGGAGGGCTTGCGTAGCCCTGCCATGGGTTCAGCGCGCAGCGGCCATTTCAGTACGACACGGTTTAGCGCGTGTTCAAGAGCAACAAGCATCAGCTTCTCAGAGTCTGCATCGGTGCCGACGATCTCGCGGATCTGACGCATTTCCTTTTTGACCAGAGCCGTATTGCCTCGCGGTGGATGCATGGGGTCAACCAGAACGACCATTGGCTTCAATTCCGGTATCAGCAGGCAGGAATCGCCATGTAATAGCGTCATGCGCGCCACGGTTTCCGCATATTGACCGCCTTCAGCTGCAGCGCGCGCAAGGCCTTCAGCCAGCAGCCTGTGCATTTTCTCTGATCGCTCTATCAGCGTTACCTTCGCCCCCAGTGCGGCGAGCAGAAAAGCGTCGCGGCCAAGACCGGCTGTTGCATCCACAATGTCTGGCGTGATGCCACTCGCAAGACCTGCCGCCTTTGCCAGAGCCTGTCCGCGTCCCTCACCGGAACGAAAGCGATGCCCGACGGCACCACCGACAAAATCAACAACCAGTTCCGATGTGTCTATTTTCTGCGACATGGGTATTTCCGAAACATAGCCATTGTTAGAAAGGGCAAGGGGCCGTGAATTTCACATGCCTACCATCCGGGTGATGGAAAGCGACTTCTTCTGCATGAAGAAGCAAGCGGTCTGCTGCGCCAAGTGCCTCACCTTCGGCATAAAACTCATCGCCAAGAATAACATGCCCCAGCGCTTTCATGTGAACGCGCAATTGATGAGTACGACCAGTCAGCGGAAACAACTGCATTCTTGTGCTGTTTTCATGACGTTCCAGCACCTGCCAGCGTGTCTGGGCTGGCTTTCCATTATCAAGATCGACACGATGACGCGGTTTATTGTCCGGATCAATTGCCATTGGCAGATCGATCAGTCCCTCGTCTTGTTCCACCCGCCCCCAAACCTCGGCAATGTAGCGCTTTTCTGTCGTGCGCGCTTCAAACTGCGCAGCAATAGCGGCGTGGGCTTTGCGATTGAGCGACATGAGCACGAGACCGGACGTGTCTTTATCCAGACGATTGATCATCAAGGCTTTTGGAAACTGTTTTTGGACGCGTGTGGCCAGGCTGTCAGAAAGTGCCGGATGACGTCCGGGCACGGATAACAGTCCGCTTGGCTTATCCAGAACCAGAATATCCTCGTCGCGATGGATGATCGAAACATATGGCTCTAACGGCGGATTATAAACGGGAGAAACATCTGACAACACACTCATGACGGCCTTCTAGCACGGACTGGCCATTGCTGAGAAGCGGTGGCTGGAAGCACTCAGCAAGATCATTCTGTGTCAGGCGAGTTGACCTCTTGGCTTTGTCTCTTACTTCCTTTGCAAGTGAGGCTTGTTCGATTTCAAAGAGGAAATTGCTATGACGAAAGTGAATGTAGCTGTTCTGGTTGGGAGCTTGAGAAAAGATTCTTTCAATCACAAGGTTGCGCTCGGCTTGAATGCAGTAACACCAGACGACATGGCATTGACGATTGTCGAGATCGGCGACTTACCGCTCTATAATCCGGATCTGGATACCGGCGCCCCACCCGCTGCCTGGAAACGTTTCCGTGCTGAGGTGAACAAGGCCAATGCCGTGTTGTTCGTAACGCCGGAATATAACCGGTCGGTGCCCGGAGGCTTGAAGAACGCGCTCGATGTCGGTTCACGTCCATATGGCCAGAGTGTCTGGAGTGGAAAGCCTGCTGCAATCATCAGCGGCTCGCCGGGCAATATTTCGGCCTTCGGTGCCAATCATCATCTTCGTCAGTCGTTGGTATTTCTGGATATGCCGACTTTGCAGCAGCCAGAGGCTTATCTCGCACATGTTGACAAGCTGCTGGATGAAAGCGGCAAGCTGGTGCCTGATACGGCCAAATTCCTCGGTGAGTTCCTGAAGGCATTTGATCGGTTTGCTCAGAAGAACCTTTAGCGGCTCTTCAATCCGCAAGCATTACGGTGTCTCAGGCGTGGTCCAGCAGTTGATGATTGTGGGCCGCGCAGGGGAGAACTGCTGTTAGTCAGCGATGTTCGGTGCGATCTCGTTTCAATAGATAAAATGGCGGAGAGGGTGGGATTCGAACCCACGGTGGAGTTACCCCCACGCCGCATTTCGAGTGCGGTACTTTCGACCACTCAGCCACCTCTCCGCATTGTGCACCACGGTAAAGCGATCCATAAAATCGCGCCGTTGATAAGCATCTAAAGCGAATGCTAAGTGTGTAGCGGCTCAATAACGAGCCAGAGACGATTAGACAAGAGCTAATTTGCATTCTGTTGTGAAAATTCTTGACTTTTCTGCTGCTTCACACCTATAAGCACCAGACTTCAGGCGTGGAGTGATCCGCGCCTATTGTTTTGATTGCGAAATTTCGGGTTTCCGGAGTTGTAATCAAGGGCATAAAGCCCACTCACCAACCGACTGATAAAAAGACGGCCCATCACTTCGGCGCAAATGTCGTGGAAATGAGAGCCGGACCGAACAACCGAAAGGACAACAAATGTTCGCAGTCATTAAGACCGGTGGCAAGCAGTACCGCGTTGCCGCAAATGACCTGATCAAGATTGAAAAAGTTGCTGGCGAAGCTGGCGACATCGTAGAATTCGCAGAAGTTCTGCTGGTTGGCACGACGATCGGTGCTCCGACCGTAGCTGGCGCTCTCGTAACGGCTGAAGTCGTTGAACAGGGCCGTGCTCGCAAGGTTATCGCGTTCAAGAAGCGTCGCCGTCAGAATTCGAAGCGCACCCGCGGTCATCGTCAGGAACAGACGACGATCCGTATCTCGGAGATCCTTACCGACGGCGCAAAGCCATCGAAGAAGGCCGCTGAGAAGAAGGCTCCTAAGACAGACGCCGCTGAAGGCGAAGTCGCAAAGCCAAAGAAGGCAGCGCCTAAGAAGGCTGCAGCCAAGGCCGAGTCGGCTGAGTAAGTAGAAGAGATTAAAGGAGAAATCCAATGGCACACAAAAAAGCTGGTGGTTCGTCGCGTAACGGTCGCGATTCAGAGTCGAAGCGCCTTGGCGTGAAGAAGTTCGGCGGCGAAGCTGTCGTTTCTGGCAACATCATCGTGCGCCAACGCGGCACGAAGTGGCATCCGGGCGCCAATGTTGGCCTCGGTAAAGACCACACCATTTTTGCTACCACCAACGGTTCCGTTGCTTTCCGCACGAAAGCCAACGGCCGCACCTACGTATCGGTAAACCCGATCGCGGAAGCAGCAGAGTAAGCCGGGCACTCATAAATACCGGCGTCCCATTGGACCCGGTATATATGGCGACCAGCCTAAAGATCGAAGGGAAGATGGGACAACCATCTTCCCTTTTTGCATCTGGAGGACAGACAAATGGTCGTCGAAGTTTTAGAAGAAGAATATTACGAGAGCTGTAGCGAGCGGGAGGCCAGTTATGCTGATCTCTCGCCTGGATTAGCAGATCAGTTAGATTGCCCCGTCCTCGTCACGGACAGGCTGGTTCTCCGCCCGCCACATACCGAAGACGTGGATGCAATTTCCTATCTTGCCAATAACGCCCGCGTCTCGACTATGCTCGCCCGTATGCCTCATCCATACACCCGCGAAAATGCCGTGGATTTTGTCGAGCGCGTGCGAAAAGGCGAGATGGGCAATTGCATTTACGCAATCACCCAAGCTGAAACCGGTATCTTTATGGGTTGTTGTGGCATCCACCCGCATAGCCACGGCGAAGGCCTGGAGATCGGCTATTGGCTGGGTGAGCCCTATTGGGGGCATGGTTTTGCCACGGACGCTGCGCACGCATTGATCGATCTGGCTTTCCGGGCCACGCCAATCGAGCGGTTGCATGTTTCGTGTCACGCTAGCAATGGTGCTTCGCGTCGCGTGATTCATAAGTGCGGCTTTCAGTTCAGCAGCATGGGCATGGCGGATTCACTTGCTGCCGGGAATGTCCCTGTCGAGCGCTATGTCCTTGACCGGCGGACCTGGATCGGCCTGAGAAGCTGGCAGTCATAATCAAAAAAAGGTCCTGCGTGAAAATCGCAGGACCGATAATCATCGGGGAATATAATGAACGATATTTACGCTGTCGCCCGTGAAAGGGTTGTTGTCCGCGCACTGGATAAGGGAGACCTGCACCGGTTTCGCGCGATCCGCTTGTCTGCATTGCAGCTTGCACCGCAAGCTTTCGGGTCGACCTTTGAAGAAGAAAATGCCTATTCCGACAGCGTGTTTGCACGCCGTCTGGAGCAAGTGAACGGCAATGTCATTTTCGGCGCCTTTGATGGTGAAAACCTGATGGGTATCGCCGGCTTGTTCCGCCATGAACGCAGGTCCGAGCGTCATCGTGGCACTCTGGTCAGTGTCTATGTCGCGCCGGAAGCGCGTGGCTTGCGACTTGGCAGGGCGCTTGTTGGGCAGATTATCGAACACGCGGCTGAGCACGTCGTGATACTGGATGCGAAAGTCGTGGCAACCAATGAGCCTGCGAAGCGCATCTATTATGAGCTTGGTTTCAAATCCTATGGTGTTGAGCCGAAGTCGCTTTATGTGCAGGGTCAGTATCTGGATCAGGAACTGCTCTATATTGATTTCAGTGATCCTGCGTGGAAACTGAATTTAGGCTGAAAACCTTATGTTTCTGCTGTTTGCAGGACACGGGTTTTGCTGTAATTGCAAATCGGATTGCGCGAGATTGCGCGCAATCCCAAAGTTTAAGACGCACCCAAGTCAAGTTCTATTGCGTCGTAAGAGGTAAGGTTCAATGAAATTTCTCGATCAGGCCAAGATCTATATCCGCTCCGGTAATGGCGGGGCGGGGGCCGTGTCGTTCCGCCGCGAGAAGTTTCTTGAATTCGGTGGCCCTGATGGCGGTGATGGCGGGCGCGGTGGCGACGTCTGGGTGGAAGCCGTCAATGGCCTCAACACGCTGATTGATTATCGCTATCAGCAACACTTCCGGGCCAAGACCGGTATGCATGGCATGGGCCGCAACATGACCGGCGGCAAGGGCGATGATGTCATCCTCAAAGTGCCGGTTGGCACGCAGATTTTTGAAGAAGATGATGAAACGTTGATCTGTGACATCACCGAAATTGGCCAGCGTTATCGTCTGGCCAAGGGTGGTAATGGCGGCTTTGGCAATCTGCATTTCACGACCTCGACCAATCGCGCGCCGCGTCGCGCCAATCCGGGTCAGGACGGCATTGAGCGTACACTTTGGCTGCGGCTCAAGCTGATTGCTGATGCTGGTCTGGTCGGCCTGCCGAATGCGGGTAAATCGACCTTTCTGGCAAGTGTGACGGCTGCAAAGCCTAAGATTGCCGATTATCCTTTCACGACGCTGCACCCCAACCTCGGTGTCGCGCGCGTCGATGCGCGTGAATTTGTCATCGCTGACATTCCGGGCCTGATCGAAGGCGCTAGTGAAGGTATCGGCCTTGGCGATCGCTTCCTGGGCCACGTCGAGCGTACCCGCGTGCTTCTGCATCTGGTGTCGGCGCAGGAAGAAGATGTTGCGAAGGCTTACACCGTCATTCGCGGTGAACTGGAGGCCTATGAACATGGCCTTGCTGACAAGACGGAAATCGTGGCGCTGTCGCAGATCGATACGCTTGATCCGGATGCACGCAAGGAAAAGGTGAAGGCGCTGAAGAAGGCTTGCGGGCGCGATCCGCTGCTGCTTTCAGCGGTCAGCCATGAAGGCTTGAACGATGCGCTACGCCAGCTGGCTGCGGTTATTGATCAGAGCCGGGCCGTTGAAGCCGGTACTGCTGAAGACGAATAAGCATAGGGTTTTATTTGGTCGTGCATCTTGTCCGAAAACCGCTTCACGCTTTTCGGGATGCGCTTGAGAATGCGGCGAGGGAATGAAGGCATGTTGAAACAACTCAAAGACTATCGCCGCATCGTTATCAAAATCGGATCAGCCCTTCTGGTGGATCGCTCAACTGGTCTCAAGCAAAATTGGCTTGAGAGCCTGGGTCAGGACATTGCGGCGCTCCATCATGCGGGCGTCGAAGTTCTGGTTGTTTCATCCGGCGCTATTGCGCTTGGACGCACAGTGCTTGGTCTGCCCAAGAAATCGCTTAAGCTTGAAGAAAGTCAGGCCGCCGCCGCCGCCGGACAGATCGCGCTCGCAAAAGCCTATGCCGATGTGCTCGGCGGCCACGACATCAAGTCAGGTCAGATTCTCGTGACACTTTCGGATACGGAAGAGCGTCGCCGTTATCTCAATGCACGCGCAACAATTGAAACGCTTCTGAAGCTCGGCGCAGTGCCGATCATCAACGAGAATGATACGGTTGCGACAACCGAAATCCGTTATGGCGATAATGATCGTCTCGCAGCCCGTGTTGCAACCATGATGGGTGCAGACCTTCTTATTCTGCTTTCGGACATTGATGGTCTCTATACGGCACCGCCGCATAAAGACCCGAACGCACAGTTTCTGCCGCTCGTTACAACAATCACACCTCAGATCGAGGCGATGGCGGGTGCTGCGGCATCAGAGCTTTCACGCGGTGGCATGAAGACCAAGCTTGACGCTGGCAAGATAGCCAATGCGGCAGGCACTGCGATGATTATCACCTCCGGCACACGTATGGGGCCGCTTTCGGCCATTGATCGGGGTGAACGCGCGACATTGTTTGAGCCAGCGCGTGCTCCGGTCAATGCATGGAAGACGTGGATTTCCGGCAATCTCGAACCCGCTGGTCGTTTGCGTGTCGATGCTGGTGCAGCCAAGGCGCTGAAATCGGGCAAGTCGCTTTTGCCTGCGGGTGTGAAAGAGATTGAAGGCCAGTTTGAGCGTGGCGACACGGTTGCGGTTCTCAACGAGGACGGCCGTGAAATCGCGCGCGGTCTGATTGCTTATGATGCGGAAGATGCGCGCAAAATTGCCGGGCACAAAAGCGATGAGATCAGCGCCATTCTTGGCTATGATGCGCGCGCTGCAATGATCCATCGCAATGATCTGGTGGTACGGGGTGTGACCACTAGCGAGACGGAAGAAGCATAAGGGGAAGAGGATGTTGAACAAAGTGGACGCCGGAACTGACATCGCAGCCATCATGGCAGAAGTTGGTCGTAAAGCCAGACAGGCAGCGGCTCCGCTTTCCATCGCTTCGCCTCAACAGAAAAACAAAGCCCTGCTTGCTGCTGCAGATAGCATTCTCGCAAGCAAAGATACCATTCTTGAAGCCAATAAGCTCGATCTTGCCAATGCTGCGGAAAGCGGAATGGCAGCCTCGTTTGTTGATCGGCTGACACTCGATGACAATCGCATTCAGGCAATCGCCGACGGCATTCGCGCTATTGCTGAATTGAATGATCCAGTCGGTGAAGTGATTGCCGAGTGGGATCGTCCGAATGGTCTCCATATCGAGCGCGTTCGTACGCCATTGGGCGTCATCGGTGTGATCTATGAAAGCCGTCCCAATGTGACCGCAGATGCTGGCGCACTATGTCTTAAAGCTGGCAATGCGGTCATCTTGCGTGGTGGTTCAGATTCCGCGCATTCATCGGCTGCTATTCACACGGCACTGGTTGCGGGACTGGAGGCAGCGCAATTGCCTGCCGATGCTATCCAGATCGTTCCGGTTACTGACCGTGCGGCAGTTGGTGAAATGCTCAAAGGTCTGAATGGCGCGATTGATGTGATCGTGCCACGGGGCGGCAAAAGCCTCGTTGCGCGCGTGCAATCGGAAGCGCGTGTGCCGGTTTTCGCGCATCTTGAAGGCATCTGTCATCTCTATATCGACAAGTCCGCTGATCTCGATATGGCGCGCGCGATTGCTGTGAACGCCAAGATGCGCCGCACCGGCATTTGCGGTGCGACCGAAACCTTGCTTGTGGATCGCGCGGTGGCTCAAACGCATCTGGTGCCGGTTCTTGAAGATCTGGCTGCCAAGGGCTGCGAAATTCGCGGCAGTGATGAAGTCATAACACTTTATGCAGCCGCCACGCTTGCTACGGAAGAAGACTGGTCGACCGAATATCTGGACGCGATCATTTCAGTCGCGTTGGTTGATGGCGTCTCGGGTGCGATTGAGCATATCAACAGTTACTCCTCCCACCACACAGAAGCTGTTGTGGCTGAGGATGCGGATGTTGTTGCGCGCTTCTTCAACGAGATCGACTCGGCCATTCTTCTGCACAATGCCTCGACGCAGTTTGCAGATGGTGGCGAGTTCGGCATGGGGGCTGAAATTGGTATCGCGACCGGCAAGATGCATGCGCGCGGACCGGTTGGCGTCGAACAACTGACCTCTTTCAAATATCGTGTTCGTGGGAACGGACAGGTTAGAGGCTGATGAAGTTCGGCTTCGGGCTTTCCGCATTAAAGGCGAGTTATCCGGACGTTGATGCGCAATATTTGCGTATGCCGCATGTCGAAAAGGGCATGACGGTGGGCCTGTTTGGCGGCTCGTTCAACCCACCGCATGGTGGTCATGCGCTGGTCGCTGAAATCGCCATTCGGCGGCTGAAGCTTGATCAGCTCTGGTGGATGGTGACGCCCGGCAATCCGCTGAAGGATAAGCGCGAACTTGCCCCGCTTGCTGAACGTCTGGAGCTCAGCGAGCATGTGGCAAGCGATCCGCGCATCAAGGTGACGGCGCTGGAAGCCGCGTTTGACGTGCGTTACACAGCCGACACTCTGGCGCTGATCCGCAAGGCCAATCCCGGTGTGCATTTCGTCTGGGTTATGGGGGCGGACAATCTCGCTTCCTTCCATCGCTGGCAGCGCTGGCGGGAGATTGCGCAGAATTTCCCGATTGCAGTCATCGACAGGCCAGGTTCGACCTTGGCTTATTTATCGTCACGCATGGCGCAAACATTTTCCGATAGCCGGCTAGATGAACATTACGCCCCGCTCCTTGCGCGGCGTACACCACCGGCCTGGACCTTCATTCACGGACCGCGATCTTCGCTCTCATCGACCGCACTCCGCAAACAGAAATTGAAAAAGTGAATGGTGTAAGCCATTCAAGACTCTTGAAAGAATACAGGGACTCTGCCTATCTTAGGTATGTACGGTGCTTATGAATGCCGTACTGCGTTGTTCTTGTCGGAAAGGAACTACACTGAGAACAGCAATTGAGAAGAAGGCTCACCACGCGCCTTCACCGGTCGGGATGAACGAAACAGCTTTCGTGTCCCAGGCCTTCGACGCGGCTTTGGCCAGTCTCGAAAACTCCAAAGCAGAATCCATTATCCCCATCGACATCCGCGGAAGATCTTCGATCGGCGATTATATGATCGTCGCGTCTGGTCGTTCGCATCGTCATGTGACGGCTGTCGCTGACCATCTTTTGCAGGCTCTTCGTGAAATGGGCTGTAAGGATATGCGGGTCGAAGGACTCGAGGGCGGTGATTGGGTTCTCATCGATACAGGCGATATCGTCGTCCATATTTTCCGTCCGGAAATCCGTGATTTCTACAATCTGGAAAAAATCTGGATCAACGACGATTTCGAAGATCAGCGCGCATCGGGAACGGTGCACTGATTTGAGCGCATCCGAAACGTGTGAAACGGTTTTCGGATAGAGATGCGCGTTAAAAGAAAGAGTTAGAGCGCCGATCTGATCGAAATGTGCTCTAAGTCGTAAAGAGGACGTGATGCGTGTGAGTGTTATGGCCGTGGGCCGGATGAAAGCCGGCCCCGAGCGGGAGTTGGTCGAGCGCTATTTCGACCGTTTTTCCAAGGCGGGGCCGCCGCTTGGGCTTGAATTCGCCGGTGTGAGCGAAATCCCCGAAAGTCGTGGACAGACGGCTGAATTGCGCAAGGCCGAAGAAGCACAGCGCATCAATGAAGCACTGGATAATGGTGCTGCTCTTATCCTGCTCGACGAGCGCGGCAAGGCGCTCGGTTCGGAGGTTTTTGCTGAACGCATCGGCCGTATGCGTGATGACGGGAAGCGCCAGCTGATTGTCGCCATTGGCGGCCCGGATGGGCACGATCCTGCTTTGCGTTCGCGCGCCGATCTGGTTCTCGCTCTGGGAGAGCTGACATGGCCGCACCAGATAGCCCGCATATTGATTGCTGAGCAATTATATCGGGTCGCAACAATTCTTGCGGGACATCCTTATCACCGATCCTAATTATTTCATGTTCTTCCAATAGTTGATGCGCCGGGTCGGGTTTTGTAACTGCCTTGTGCATCATTTGAAGAATTGCATGTCGCTTTCATCGACGAATAAAACGCTGCCACAGATCGCATTCGTGACTGATCGTGGTTTTCTCAAGCCAACTCTGGTGGCGATGTGGGGCGTTCTGCGCCACTTGTCTGTCCCGGGTATCATTCATTTCTGGGGTGACGGATTAAGGGACGAGGATTGGGAGGCAGTGCATCGGGTCGCTTCCAAAAATCCTGCAGTCACGCTGAATTGCCTTGCTCTTACCCAGGATGATTTGGACGGGGCAAAAGGGCCAACGGCCTATATCTCTGCCGCATCAATGGGGCGTCTGCATATTCCGACCAGAATTTCAGGTCGTGTTCTCTATATTGATGGCGACACGCAGGTAGTGGGCGACGTCGCCCCACTTTTCGCGCTTAATCTCAATGGGTGTCCGGTTGGGGCGGTGCGCGATTGCGTTGTGGCGAAATGGTCTGCTCGCAATCTCAAGGTGCGCGAAAAATGTATGCCCCGTGTCCGTGAGTTGCAGGGACTGATGCAGCAAAGCGATATATCGCGCTACTTCAATTCCGGTGTTCTTCTGCTTGATACCGATGCCATCCGCGCAGAGCCTGAACTGCACCGGGCCATGCATGATCTGGTTCGTGCTTCTGCCTGCCCGTTGGGCGATCAGGACCATCTCAACAATGTCTTTCGGGATCGCGTGCATTTGCTCAACCCGGCTTATAATTCGTCGTGGAGACAGGCCGCGAGGCAGCGGCGCCACATCGCCCGACTAGGTGGCGACGCTGAAGAAAGCAAATCCGTGCCGGATATCATCGTGCATTTCCATGGTCCGGAAAAGCCATGGAAACAGCCACGCCGCGACCTCTGGAAACACCGCGCACGCGCTGTCTGGCGTTATCGGCGTGAAATGCACGAATATGTGCAGAGCTATCCTGATCTGGCGCCGTGATAATTAGGCTCATTTATTAGCTTTTGATCTTGGTTGCTCTGTTCGCAATTCTCATGAATATTCACATGAATTGGGAATTGATTACAGAAAGTGGCGCCCTTGAAATCTAATCCAGTCAAGCTTTGGGAAGACTTTTTGAACCCTGATGTCATCAAGGGGAGACTTGTTCGCGCTGGCTTGTTTCTGGTCGCACATGAAATGCTTGTAAGCGCGATCAAAGAAAATCTTCATGCCTTTTATGCGGATTCGTGGTCAGCAGACAAAGGATGGGCGACAGGAGATGATTACCGGAGCGAGGTTTTATCTTTAGATCCAAAATCCAAGGAAGATCCTCATCGTTCGAGTATTGCTTGGCTTAAAAAGAACGACGTTCTGACTGATGACGATGAAATGGCAATAAGACGTTTGACCCTCGAGCGAAATCGTTTTGCTCATGAACTCCAAAATGTCATCGGTGGAAGCTATGAACCCGATTTTGATACTATGTTCTCAGAAATTGTCGCACTTGTAACTAAAATTAAACGTTGGTGGATACTAAACGTTGAGTTGGAAACTGACCCAGATTGGGCAGGTAAAGTGGTGGAAGTTGAAGATGTTACTCCCGGGTCGTCGATGCTTTTGCAGATAATGGCAAAGGTAGCGTTAGGAGCAGATGACGAAGCTTGGGAACTCTATAAGGAATTTTCTAGAATTCACTCTGAAGCATCTTAACAGTTTGCCTTTCTCCTGAGTTATAAAGATTAAACGTTGCCGCCCTGACTATGGCTAACAATTCCTTAATGCTCTGCGGCTAGTTTTGGCCTTGTTTCTTTCTGATATAGCGCGCCATGTGTCCTTTTCGCCTTTCAAAAAAGTCTTTGCTGTCTGCCTTGATGCGGGCTGGCCTTGTTGCGACTGCGCTTATGTCAGGCGCAACGCTGGCTTTTGCGCAAGAAGGAATCCAGCAGCAGCGCGACAAGGCGGCAAGTGAATATGAGCAGCTCAGCACCGAACTCTCGGTATCAAGCGACAAGCTTAAACAGCTCGAAGACGAGGTAGCCAACCTTAAGAAAGATCAGGCAACGATTACGGCAGCGCTTATCCAGTCTGCAAAGACGGACAAGAAGTTGCAGCAGGATATTGCCGATAGTGCCGACAAGCTGGTTTCCTTGCGCGAGCAGGAAGACGGCATTCGCAATTCTTTGCGCGCGCGACGAAGCGTTTTGGCCGAGGTGCTGGCTGCATTGCAGCGCATGGGGTTGAACCCGCCGCCCGCTATTCTCGTGCGGCCCGATGATGCGTTGGCATCGGTGCGCAGTGCTGTGCTGCTGGGCGCCGTTGTGCCGGAAATGCGCGAGCAGGTGGAAGAGCTGACCGGCGATCTGAAAGATATGCAGCGCGTGGTCGCGTCCATCGCTCAGGAGCAGGACAAGCTCAAGGAAACACGCACAGCACAGGCCGAAGAGCAAAAGCGTCAATCACTTCTTCTTGAAGAAAAGAAGAAGTTGCAGGCCCAATCCGAGCAGGAAATCCTATCGCAGCGCAAGCGTTCGGAAGAACTTGCCGACAGGGCAGGCAGTCTCAAAGAGCTGATTGACGGGCTGGATGAGCAGATGGCTGGTGTGCGCGATGCTGCCGAGGCTGCACGTAAAGCGGAAGCTGATCGCCTTGCAAAAGCGCAGGAAAAGGCTGGAGAAGCAACGCCTGACGAGAACCGTCTGCACGCGCAGATTGATTTTGCATCGCTGCAAGGAAAGCTTGGATTGCCTGCTGCAGGCAAGACACTCCGGCATTTTAACGAAAAAGACGGTGTCGGTGGCAACATGATGGGGCAGGTGGTTGAAACCTTGCCCGCTGCCACGATTACGTCACCTTCCGATGGCGTTGTACTATACGCAGGTACATTCAGATCTTATGGGCAGCTCTTGATCCTGGACGCTGGCGGCGGATATCATATCGTGATGGCTGGCATGGGCCGAATCGATGTGGCGCAAGGTCAGTTTGTGTTGGCGGGTGAACCTGTCGGCGCAATGGGTGAAAAACTTCTCGCAAGTGTTGCACCGATTGAGGTGGGCAATGGCGCGCCATTGCTTTACATTGAGTTTCGAAAAGATGGAAAACCCGTTGATCCGGCCCCGTGGTGGTCCGAGCGGCTTTCTGGAAGGACACAAAATGATACGTAAACTGTCGCTGCTGTTCGCCGGGGCCCTGATGGGGGCGTCAGCCATGGTGATGGTTCAGGGCGCGCCTGCCTCCACTGCTTTTGCCGCAGCGGGGAAAGATAGCGATGTCTATAAGGACCTGGCTCTCTTCGGTGATATTTTTGAGCGCGTGCGCCAGCAATATGTGACGCCGCCAGATGACAAGAAGCTGACGGAAAGCGCCATCAACGGCATGTTGACGTCGCTTGACCCGCATTCATCATACCTCAACCCGGAAGCAGCGCAGGATATGCGCGTGCAGACCAAGGGTGAGTTTGGCGGTCTTGGTATTGAAGTCACCATGGACAACGATCTGGTTAAGGTCATTGCGCCAATCGATGATACGCCAGCCTCCAAAGCCGGTGTTCTCGCAGGCGATTTGATCAGCAAGATCGATGGTCAGGAAGTTCGTGGCCTCAGTCTCAGCGATGCGGTTGAAAAGATGCGCGGTGAAGTTGGTTCGCCAATCGAGCTGACACTTATTCGTCAGGGCGCAGACAAGCCGATCACGCTCAAGATCGACCGTGCTGTGATCAAGGTTAAGGCCGTTCGTTCGCGTGTCGAGAATGATGTCGGCTATTTGCGTGTGATTTCCTTCACCGAACAGACCTCTGATGACCTCAAGAAGGCAATCAAAGACATTCAGGAAAAGCTCCCGGGCGATAAGCTCAAGGGCTATGTGCTTGACCTGCGCCTCAACCCGGGTGGTCTGCTCGATCAGGCTGTCGCTGTTTCCGATACCTTCCTCGACAAGGGCGAAATCGTTTCGACCCGTGGTCGTGATCCGCAGGATGTGACGCGCTTCGATGCGCGCAAGGGTGATTTGGCTGATGGCAAGCCGGTGATCGTGCTCATCAATGGCGGCTCGGCCAGTGCGTCGGAAATCGTAGCGGGTGCGCTGCAAGATCATCGCCGTGCGACCGTGCTTGGCACGCAGTCCTTCGGCAAGGGCTCTGTCCAGACCATTATCCCGCTTGGCGAAAATGGTTCGCTGCGTCTGACAACGGCGCTCTATTACACGCCATCAGGCAAGTCGATCCAGGGCAAGGGCATCACGCCAGACATCAAGGTTGAACAGCCGCTGCCACCAGAACTGCGTGGTGAAGATGTCGTTCGTGGTGAGTCTGAACTCAAAGGCCACATCAAGGGCAATGAGGAAGACGATGCCGGTTCGGGTTCGGCCGCTTATGTGCCGCTTGAGACCAAGGATGACGTTCAGCTCAATGAAGCGCTGAAGCTTCTGCGCGGTGAAGAGGCCAATGCTGCCTTCCCACCAGATCCGAAGAAGAGCGTTCTGAACTGATCTGCCTTTGAAGGCGATGGAAACATCAAACGCGGGAGTTCAGGCTCCCGCGTTTTCTTTTGTCGCAGTTCAATAACATTGAAACTGTATGTTCTGCCGCATATCAGTTGTGAAAACATTTGCGATTACACGGAGATATCATGTCGAAGCACAAAGGCCCCGTCGATCCTGAAAGCTTGCCCTATCGCCCTTGCGTGGGGTTGATGGTTCTCAACAAGGCCGGTCTTGTCTGGGCCGGGCGACGCATTGTTATTCCGGGCGACGAAATGGATGGCGCAACACAGCTCTGGCAGATGCCGCAGGGCGGTATCGATAAGGGCGAAGATCCGGCAGTTGCGTCGCTGCGTGAGCTTTACGAAGAAACCGGCATGAAGTCGGTGTCGCTGCTTGAAGAAGCGCCGAACTGGATCAATTACGATCTGCCAGCGCGTCTTGTCGGACAGGCGCTCAAGGGCAAATATCGCGGGCAGACGCAGAAATGGTTCGCCTATCGCTTTGAAGGCGATGAAAGCGAGATTGCAATCAATCCGCCGCCCGGTGGTCATACGGCAGAGTTTGAGGAATGGGCGTGGAAGCCAATGCAGGAGCTTCCTGAATTGATCGTGCCTTTCAAGCGCAAGGTCTATGAAGAGGTCGTGAGCGCTTTCCGGCATCTCGCGCCATAATTCGTCAGCCCCCTTGTCTAGCGGGGCAACATAATGTCAACTCGTCTCAGACGCGTCGCGGGCGCGTTCTGAGAGGGAGAATTGCTTATGGACGGTATGAGTCTTCTTGTATTCCTTTTCGTTGGTCTGATTGCCGGTTGGCTTGCTGGCAAGGTGGTGCAGGGTGGTGGTTTCGGCCTCATCGGCAATATCATCGTCGGCGTGATCGGTGCCTTCTTTGCGGGCTGGTTGCTGCCTCGCCTGGGCTTCTCGGTTGGCGGCGGTATTATCGCCGCGATCATCAATGCCTTCATCGGCGCGGCGATACTTCTGATTATTCTGCGGATCGTCAAACGCGTTTGATCGCGTATTTCATTTTTTGTAGTGGCCCGGTTTTTTGAGCGCGTTTCGATCTGATTAAATCAGATCGGCGCGTCTCAATATTTGTTTTGGCGCGCATCCTTCCCGAAAACCGTTTCACACTTTTCGGGATGCGCTAAAGACCGGGCTGTTCTTTTTCAAAGTCCTGACACATGACACCGAATTCTCAGCTGTCGCTGGGGCTGGCTCTTACGGCCTCGGCAGGTTTCGTTGATGCAATTGCCTTTCTTGAACTGGGAGGCTTTTTCGCATCCTTCATGAGTGGGAACACCACGCAGCTTGGCATTGCCATCGCTGGTCAGCCCGACGTGATGGGCAACGTCGTCATATGGCTGCCAGCTGCATTGATCGCTCTGTTCTTTGTCGGCGCGTTTCTAGGCACGCTGGTGGTAAGAGCCTATCGCAAGGACGGAAGCCTCGCGGTGATGGCGAGCGTTGTGATTGTGTTGCTGCTGGTAAGTATCTTGCGCCGCGAAGGGCTTGTGCTGGTCCATCCTGTGCTGCTGCTTGCAGCTGCCATGGGCGCACAGAATGCGGCCGTGCAGCCCATAGGTTCTGCGCGGCTTGGCGTGACTTACGTGACAGGCACGTTGTTCAATTCTGCCGCTGATCTTGCCGGATCATTGCGTGGCGAGGTTCCGCGCTGGCGCTGGTTGCAGCATTTCGCGGTCTGGTTCTCGCTGATGGTTGGCGCTGTCTGCGGTGGTCTGGCGCATTATTTCATTGGTCTTGATGCGCTGTTTATTCCGGCAATCATGATTGTTGTCGTGATGGTGATCTACTGGAAAGCGCGATAGAGCGGCTTGTTTTTATCGCATTTTCGAACGCAAAACCGGTTCACATTTTTGCTGGAACTGCTTTAGCTAAACAGCGATTTCTCGTTTTCGACCAGTTCCGAAATCAGCGCTGAAACGGCCGTCACGCGGCGAAGTGTGCGTGCGGATTCATGATATGTGAGCCAATAGGCACGGCGGATTGTGCGATCTGGAAAGAGCGGCACGAGATCGGGATCGGCGCGTGCGATGAACGCATGAAGAATGCCGATGCCAGCACCGGCCCGCACGGCTTCCACCTGACCCAGCGCACTCGATACTTCGAAATCCGGTTTCCAGTCACGGCTGATTTCCGCGGCATAGGCAAGCGACGGGTTGACCACGAGGTCTTCAACATAGCCAATCAGTCTGTGGCTACTCAGTTCTTCAGTCGTTTGCGGCGTGCCATGCTCTTCGAGATAGCTGCGATGGGCATAAAGACCGAGCGTATAATCCACCAGCCTTCGGGCAATCAGCCTGCCTTGCTCGGGGCGTTCCACAGTGATGGCGATATCCGCCTCGCGCCGTGACAACGAAAACGAGCGCGGCACCGGCACCAGCTGAATGGTGAGGTCGGGGTATTGCTGTGTCAGTCGTGCCAGTCTAGGGGCGAGAAAATTAACGCCAAAACCATCGGGGGCGCCGATACGCACCGTGCCGGACACAGCAACATCGGCATTGCCAACCTGCGCACGGGCTGAAAGCATTTCCGCTTCCATACGTTCAGCCGCCAGAAGAAACTCTTCACCCGCCTGCGTCAGTGTCGAGCCATTGGTGCGGCGTGTCAGAAGTGTTGTCGAGAGTGCGGCTTCAAGCGCTGTCAGGCGACGTGCCACCGTGGTGTGGTTGATGCCTAATCTTTTGGCCGCTCCCAGAATTTGCCCTGAACGCGCAACGGCCAGAAATATCCGAATATCATCCCAGTTCATGGCATTGTATCTCCGCACGATACCGAAAGCGGCTTCACATCTTTTGGCACCATGCGATTTTGTACTATAAAAAATGCACAACGGATACGCTTTTCAGTGACTTGCAATCATGAATTTGCAGAGTCAGGATAGGCGTTAGGATGGTAGCTCTTTTGCTGCCTGAAGGGATAACCACAAGCATAAGCAACGGGAGGCGTTTTCATGCGCAATGTAGGACATTTCATTGGCGGCAAGCATGTAGCCGGCAAAAGCGGTCGTACGGCTGATATTTTTCAGCCGCTTGACGGCACGGTTCAGGGCACTGTGGCACTCGCCACGAAAGATGAAGTACGTGCAGCGGTCGAAAACGCCAAGGCGGCTCAGCCAGCATGGGCTGCAACAAACCCGCAGCGCCGCGTTCGCATTCTGCGCAAGTTCCTTGAACTCGTCGAAGCTGAATATGACAGCCTTGCAGAACTGCTGGCCCGCGAGCACGGCAAGACGATTGCTGACGCCAAAGGCGACATTCAGCGTGGTCTGGAAGTGGTGGAAGTCTGCCTTGGTTCCGCTCATATGCTGAAGGGCGAATTCACCGACAATGCAGGTACGGGCATCGATACCTATTCGATGCGTCAGCCGCTTGGTGTTGTTGCCGGTATCACGCCGTTCAACTTCCCTGCCATGATCCCGCTCTGGAAAGCTGGCCCGGCGATTGCCTGCGGCAATGCCTTCGTGCTGAAGCCATCCGAACGCGATCCGGGCGTGCCGATGCGTCTGGCCGAACTGTTCATGGAAGCAGGTCTTCCGGCTGGCATTTTCAACGTCGTCAACGGCGACAAGGATGCGGTTGATGCGCTGCTCGACGATAAGGATGTACAGGCAATCGGCTTTGTCGGCTCGACACCAATTGCCCAATATATCTATGGTCGCGGCTGCTCGAACGGCAAGCGCGTCCAGTGTTTCGGTGGTGCCAAGAACCACATGCTGATCATGCCGGATGCGGATATGGATCAGACTGTGGATGCGCTGATCGGTGCCGGTTACGGTTCGGCTGGCGAACGCTGCATGGCGATCTCGGTTGCTGTTCCGGTTGGTGAAGATACCGCAAACCGTCTGATGGAAAAGCTGATCCCACGCGTTGAATCCTTGAAGATTGGCCCATCGACTGATAATTCGGCCGATTATGGCCCGGTTGTCACCAAGGCCGCTCTCGACCGCATTCGTGGCTATGTCGATCTCGGTGTCGAGGAAGGCGCAAAGCTCGTCGTCGATGGCCGTGGCTTCAAGATGCAGGGCTATGAAAACGGCTTCTATATGGGTGGCTGTCTGTTCGACAATGTGACGCCGGACATGCGCATCTATAAGGAAGAAATCTTCGGTCCCGTCCTCTCGGTTGTTCGCGCCAAGAACTACGAAGAAGCCCTCGCACTGCCGAATGAGCATGAATATGGCAATGGTGTTGCTATCTTCACCCGTGACGGTGATGCAGCCCGCGATTTTGCCAGCCGCGTTCAGGTCGGCATGGTCGGTATCAATGTGCCAATTCCGGTTCCGATTGCTTACTACACCTTTGGTGGCTGGAAGGCTTCGGGCTTCGGCGATCTCAACCAGCACGGCCCGGATGCATTCCGCTTCTACACCAAGACCAAGACAGTCACCTCGCGCTGGCCGTCTGGCGTTAAGGATGGTGCGGAATTCGTTATCCCAACGATGAAGTAACGCCAGACGCTTCTTCATGTTGCGTGTCCTCGCCTTGCTGCGGGCACGCGGCATGGCGTTAAGGATGGTGCGGAATTCGTTATCCCAACGATGAAGTAACGCCAGACGCTTCTTCATGTTGCGTGTC
>NZ_DAMBKZ010000019.1:0-63645 GCF_032066345.1 Brucella sp. | reverse complement strand
CGTTATCCCAACGATGAAGTAACGCCAGACGCTTCTTCATGTTGCGTGTCCTCGCTCCGCTTTGGGTGCGTGACGTCAAATACCTCCCGCCAAGTGAGAAACCCCGCCCCACGGTGCCCCCGCCATGAGGCGGGGTTTTCTTTTTCAATGCGCTGACAGGGAGGGAACGGAGTTTCCATCTCTCCGTTTAAAACAAGCATGAAGATTTCCATGCGGTCGTTTGAAGGTCTGTGCGATTCATCTATGTTGCAGGCTTAGTCATCAGCCCGAGTTTTGCAGGAGTGCCACATGAGCGGAAAAATCAACCACCGTATCGTCCTTGCATCGCGTCCCGATGGACGGCCCACGGCAGAGAATTTTCGGCTTGATGAGGCCGCGATCCCGCAGCCGGGCGAGGGCGAAGTTCTACTGAAAATCCGCTATCTCTCGCTCGATCCTTATATGCGCGGGCGAATGAGTGCGGCCAAATCCTATGCGGCACCCGTTGATATCGGTGCTGTCATGGAAGGAGGAACAGTCGGTGAAGTGGTGGAAAGTAAAAGCGCGGGCTTTCTTCCCGGCGATTTTGTTCTCTCGCATTCCGGCTGGCAGAGCTATGCGGTTGCCGATGCTTCCACGTTGCGCAAGCTCGATCCCCAGCAGGTGCCTGTCACGACGGCGCTCGGTGTCATGGGAATGCCGGGCTTCACCGCCTATTCCGGCTTGCTGACAATCGGCCAGCCCAAAGAGGGCGAAACAGTTGTGGTAGCAGCCGCGACTGGCCCGGTTGGTTCTGCGGTTGGACAGATTGCCAAGCTTAAAGGCGCGCGGGCGGTCGGTATTGCGGGCGGGGCGGACAAGTGCAAAGCGCTGATCGACGAGTTTGGGTTTGATGTTGCTCTCGATCATCGCTCGGATAATTTCGCGCAGGAACTGGCTTTAGCCTGCCCAAAGGGTATTGATGTGTACTTCGAGAATGTGGGTGGCAAGGTGTGTGACGCCGTTCTGCCGCTGCTCAACCAGTTTGCGAGAGTGCCTGTCTGTGGGCTGATCGCGCAATATAATCAGAGTGGTGCTTTTGACGGGCCGGATCGGTTGCCGTTGCTTATGCGCGATATTCTGACCAAAAGCCTGACTATTCGCGGATTCATTCAACGTGATTTTGCCGATCAGCGCCCGGCCTTTTATCATGAAATGGCAAAATGGATTGCTGACGGCCATGTGCGTTATCGCGAAGATATCGTTGAGGGGCTTGAGAATGCTCCCAAGGCTTTCATTTCCATGCTGGAAGGTGGCAATTTCGGTAAGCTCATCGTGAAACTAGGCTGATCAGACAATATTCTGCTTGCAGAACTGCAATCCGGGCGTGATGCTGTGTCCTGTCCCGGTTCGGGTCTCCGGGAAACGAGTCTTTTCTTGAGGGCAGGCAGATTATGGGTGAGCGCCATCAGGCGGGCATAGGCGAGGGCGGTAGTCCGGGGCGCGAGCGCCAGGACGAGGCTCAACGCATTCTTGAACGACTGGAGCGGGAGCAGACCGGCCCCGAGGGTATTGTGCGTCGTGGGCTTTCCCGTACTGCAAGCCATCTTGCTGCCAATGATGCACCGGAGAACGATCCTATCGAACTCTGGGCCACCCGCATCGGACGCGGACTTGGACTCATCATCACGCTGGCGATTATCGTCTGGCTCATTTCTTATCTCATGCAAAGCCAGGTTTAACATGACGCTTTCTGCGCCTTCGGACGCGACAACCGTTATTGTCATCTCGAGCCATGTCGTTCGCGGTTCTGTCGGAAACCGTGCCGCCGTTTTCGCTCTGGAAACGCTCGGATTTCCCGTTTGGGCTGTGCCGACGGTGGTATTGCCATGGCATCCGGGCCATGGTCCTGCAGGGCGTATTGTGCCGCCCGCGCAGGAATTTGCAACACTGATGCAGGATCTTGAGCGCGCGCCATGGCTTGGCGAAGTGGGCGCTATCCTCACCGGCTATCTGGGCAACCCCGAACAGGCGAAAGCCGTGGCGGGACTGGTTAAAAAGGTGAAGGAGCGCAATCCCAATGCGCTTTACCTTTGCGATCCGGTGATTGGTGATCAGAAAGGTCTTTACGTGCCGGAAGCGACAGCGATCGGTATCCGCGATCACCTGATGCCGCTTGCCGATATTGCAACGCCCAATCGTTTTGAGCTGTCATGGCTGACGGGTGTTGAGCTTGAGGACAACAAGGCATTGATGGAAGCAGCCCTTGATACCGGGCCAGCAACCATGCTGGTAACATCTGCATTTCCATTGATGGCGGGCAGCATCGGCAATATTCTGCTCACACCAACCCTTGCGCTGATGGCTGAACATCGTTGTGTCGATGGGCCGACCAATGGCCTTGGCGATCTGACATCGGCGGTGTTTCTGGCACGCAGGCTTGCTGGCTTTTCAGAAGAAAAGGCGCTGCAAAGAACAACGGCGGCAGTGTTCGAGATCATGGCCCGTTCAGCGAAACGGGGTGCCGATGAGCTGATGCTTGAAGCGGACGCCTCAAGCCTCGCAACGCCGATGGCGATGGTACAAACCCGACGATTGGTGCATCCAACCAAGGGATTGCGTGCATAAGAGTTGGATTATAGCATTTCCGAGCCAAAAGTGGGAACCGGTTTTGCGTCGGATAATGCGTAAAAACAAATAGTTACAGCGGTTCCAACGATTCAGTCTTAACTGGAACCGCTGTAAGTGGCAACGGGTCGCAAGCTGCGGCCTCACGTTTTTGATTGCTCTGCGTTTTCGATAGGGATAATGGAAAGTCATGGCTGATATTCCAGATACACTCCTCGCCGGTTACCAAACCTTTATGAGCGAGCATTTCGCGTCTGAAACGGCACGTTATAAGGAACTCGCTGAAAAAGGTCAGGCACCAGAAACTCTGGTCATTGCCTGCTGCGATTCCCGCGCCGCTCCGGAAACAATTTTCAACGCGGCACCGGGCGAAATCTTCGTATTGCGCAATGTTGCCAATCTTATTCCACCTTATGAACCGGATGGTGAATTCCATGCGGCTTCTGCGGCGCTCGAATTTGCAGTGCAGAGCCTCAAGGTGAAGAATATTGTTGTCATGGGCCATGGCCGATGCGGTGGTATTAAAGCAGCGCTTGATACGCAAAGCGCGCCGCTTTCACCAAGCGACTTTATCGGTAAGTGGATGAGCCTGATTGCGCCAGCGGCAGAAACCGTCAGCGGCAACCAGTTGATGACGCCGACCGAACGTCAGACCGCGCTGGAGCGTATTTCGATCCGCTACTCGATCAACAATCTGCGCACATTCCCATGTGTCGATATTCTTGAGAAGAAGGGCAAGCTCACCCTTTATGGCGCATGGTTCGATATCTCGACCGGCGAGCTTTGGGTGATGGATCAGCAGACAGGTGACTTCAAAAGACCTGAAGGTTCGGTCATAGAAGCACCGGAAACAGCAGCATAAGACGAAAAAAGCCCCGAAATTCGGGGCTTTTCTCTGTTCATTTTATGGCGAAACAATGTTCTCGCTTCGCCATAAGTATGATTATTCGTCGATTGCCTTGCCCATGACGGCAATAGCGCGCTGGTAGACCTGTGCAGCATTCCAGCCCTGGATTGCACCATAATTGGCTTCACCCGGCTGGTAGCCAGCACCACGACGCCAGCCGTGGCCGACCAGGAAGTTGGCGGTCGAATATAGTGCGTCAGCCTTCGAGCGGGCCATGTCGATATGACCGCTGCCATCACCATCCACGCCATATTTCAGGACGTTGACTGGCAGGAACTGCGTCTGGCCGATTTCGCCGTGCATTGCGCCGACTGCGTTTGGATCAAGATCTTCGCGGTCAATGAGCTTGAGCGCTGCGTAGAGCTGTTCGGTGAAGTAATCACTGCGGCGGCAATCATAGGCCAGCGTTGCAACTGCGGAAAGCGTATGCTGCTTGCCCAGATATGCGCCGAAGCCGGTTTCCATGCCCCAGATCGCGATCAGCGGGCCAGCAGGAACGCCATAACGCTTTTCGATATTGGCGAAGAGCGCTGCATTCTGCTTCTTGATCGACTTGCCGCGCTGGATGATCGTGTTTGCGCCGCGCTTCTGCATGAACTGCTCGAAGGAGAGCTTGAAGCTCTTCTGATTGCGGTCAGCATTGATGGTGGCCTGAGCGTATTTGGTTTTACCCAGCGCATCGAGCGCACGCTTGCCGACGCCGCGGCCTGGTGCTTCCTTCAACGTCTGCTGAAGCCAGGCACTATAGCCGGCGGCATTGTTGCCGCACTGGGCTGCCTCGGCAACACCTGCACCCGTCATCATACCCACTGCAAGAACTGCTGCTGCGGTCCAAGACCGGCCCTTGGCAACCAATGCCATTCGTTTCTCCTTCGGAGTTGATTCTACCTCGGCGCGAATTTGCCATTCTTTACACCGAATGTCATGCTGCAATGAGACGGAAGGCCTGCAACGCAGCGGCGCGCTTATAGTCCTTTTTCCACGTATTCTTCAAGTTTTGGTAAATCGGGGCTATATGTCGTGGTTTAAGAGGCAGATTACCGGTTACAAAGCGCCGTTTCCCGCCTTTTGCTTGACATTGCAGGCTCAAGCCCCTAAAGCCACACCCAATCTATCCGCGATCTTCAGAACGCGAGCCACCGACCGGGACCCATTTGGTATAAAGAGATCCCGGAGGTCCACATCCGACAGCGCGATGCGCCCTCGGGTGCTGTATCGCTTTGGTTGCTTCTTGAACTGGTCTGATCAAAGAACGATGTATCCCTGACGAAGCCTTACGCCTCCTCTCGGATTAAAAGGAAACTCGATGTTTGAATCACTTCAGGAGCGTCTTGGCTCCATTCTGAACGGCCTTACCGGACGCGGCGCTCTTTCTGAAAGCGACGTGACGGCTGCGCTGCGCGAAGTGCGTCGTGCGCTTATTGAAGCCGACGTCTCGCTGGAAGTGGTTCGCTCGTTTACCGATCGCGTTCGTGAGAAGGCAGTCGGCGCAGAAATTCTGAAAAGCATCAAGCCCGGCCAGATGGTCGTTAAGATCGTCCATGACGAACTTATCGAAATGCTTGGCACTGAAGGCGTTTCGATTGACCTGAACGCACCGGCACCTGTCGTCATTATGATGGTGGGTCTGCAGGGCTCAGGTAAAACGACGACAACCGGCAAGATCTCCAAGCGTTTGACCGAACGTCAGCGCAAGAAGGTGTTGATGGCGTCGCTCGATACACGTCGTCCGGCAGCACAGGAACAGCTTCGTCAGCTTGGCATCCAGACCTCTGTCGATACATTGCCGATCATCGCTGGCCAGTCGCCGGTTGAAATCGCCAAGCGCGCCGTTCAGGCTGCAAAGCTTGGCGGTCATGATGTGGTGATCCTCGATACTGCTGGTCGCACTCATATCGACGAGCCGCTGATGGTGGAAATGGCGGATATCCGCAAAGCCGCCAATCCGCATGAAATCCTGCTCGTTGCTGACAGCCTCACCGGTCAGGACGCCGTTAATCTCGCGCGCAATTTTGATGAACGCGTGGGTATTACCGGTATCGTTCTCACCCGTATGGATGGCGATGGCCGTGGCGGTGCAGCGCTTTCGATGCGCGCCATCACCGGCAAGCCGATCAAGCTGATCGCCACCGGCGAAAAAATGGATGCGCTTGAGGAGTTCTATCCAAAGCGCATTGCCGACCGAATTCTGGGCATGGGCGACATTGTTTCGCTCGTCGAAAAGGCTGCCGAAAACATCGATGCGGAAAAAGCCGCTGCGATGGCCAAAAAGATGCAGTCAGGCAAGTTCGATCTCAACGATCTTGCTGACCAGCTGGGCCAGATGAAAAAGCTCGGTGGTATGGGCAGCATCATGGGCATGATGCCCGGCATGGGCGGAATGAAGGACAAGGCTGCAGCAGCCGGTCTTGACGATAAGGTATTTGATCGTCAGCTCGCCATCATAGGCTCGATGACCAAGGCTGAGCGCGCCAATCCCGATCTTCTCAAGCACAGCCGCAAGCAGCGCATTGCCAAGGGTTCCGGCACCAATGCTGCCGACATCAACAAGCTTCTCAAGATGCACCGCCAGATGGCCGACATGATGAAAGTCATGGGCAAGGGCAAGGGCGGAATGATGAAGCAGATGATGGGCGGCCTTGCCAACAAGATGGGCCTTGGTGGTCTTGGCGGTATGGGCGGTATGCCTGATCTATCCAAAATGGACCCAAAGCAGCTTGAAGCGCTTGCCAAACAGGCAGAAGCAGCTGGTCTCACCAAGGGTGGTGGTCTGCCGGGTCTTCCCGGTGGTGGCCTTCCAGGTTTAGGTGGACCTAAGCTTCCAGGTCTTGGCGGCGGTCTTCCCGGTTTGCCGAAGAAGAAGTGAGTAAGATGGCTGACGAACAGAACACTGTACCTGCTGAACTTCTCGCACTGCGTGCGTCCATCGATAACATCGATGCAGCACTGATCCACATGCTTGCGGAGCGTTTTCGCTGCACCAAGGCTGTGGGTGTCCTGAAAGCTGAGCGCGGCCTTGCTGCTGCTGACCCGGCGCGTGAGAAGCGTCAGGTCGAGCGCCTTCGTGGCCTCGCAGTTGATGCCCATCTCGATCCAGATTTTGCCGAAAAATTCCTGAACTTCATCGTGAAGGAAGTCATTCGGCACCATGAGCATGCCGCTGCCAATCACAGCGGAAACTGAACACCGTAAAAGCGGTTCAACCGATTGCCCGTCAGGGCAGAACTATTGTCTAAAGGAAAGAAAAAATGGCTCTTAAGATCCGTCTCGCCCGCGCTGGCTCCAAGAAGCGTCCTTACTACCACGTTGTTGTTGCTGACGCTCGCAGCCCACGCGACGGCCGTTTCATCGAAACCGTTGGTGCATGGAACCCAATGCTTGCTAAAGACGCTGAACGCGTAAAGCTCGACGCTGACCGCATCCAGCATTGGATTGCACAGGGCGCACAGCCAACCGATCGCGTTCTTCGCTTCCTCGATCAGGCCGGTCTTGCAAAGCGTGAAGAACGCAGCAACCTGACCAAGGGTCTGCCAGGTAAGAAGGCTCAGGAGCGTCTCGCTCTTGCCAAGCAGGCTGAAGAAGATGCAGCTGCAAAGGCTGCAGCTGAAGCCGAAGCCGCTGCTGCCGCAGCAGCTGCTCCAGCTGAAGAAGCTGCAAGCGAATAATCTTTCGCACATTGCGAATGGAAAAAGCGGCGGAGCAATCCGCCGCTTTTTTTATGTTCTGATTAAAGGTCTGTCTGATTTTATTTCAGATCCATTTCCCAGATCTGTCCGATCAGATCAACACCGAACGAATGGTGCGGTGCTTCGTCGACAAGCTGGAATCCAGCCCGCTCATAGAGACGCCGGGCTGTGGTCAAAACGCTGTTCGTCCATAAGGTGAGTTGATCGTCACCGACTGCGCGGGCGCGTTCAATACAAGCATTTACCAGCTTCGCCCCGACACCTGTTCCGCGTGCTTCCTGCTCGACATATAGCAAACGCAGTTTGCCAAGTTTTGGCCGGTCTCCACGCACCAGAAAGACCGAGCCAATGATGCGACCATCGAGTTCAGCCACCCAGGCTCCATCATGTGTTGGGTCAAAGGATTCAATGTAGTCGGCAAGAATGCGGGCGACGAGTGCTTCATATTCGTGGTTCCAGCCATATTCTTTGCTGTAAAGTACAGCTTGCCGGTGGATGATCCAGCCGAGGTCGCCAGCCTGCAAGTCGCGCAACTTCGCTTCTGGACGGTGATCCTCATCGAATATGCGCATGATGGTGCCTGCGGCAGCCACCAGATTGGTGCGCTGGTCCGGATGCAGTTCGTCGAGTAGCCCACCGACAGCCTTGCAGGTGTTGCTTTCGAGTGCGGAATAGGCTTTTCGCCCTGCGTCGGTCAGTTCAATCGGACGGCTACGACCACCATCGGGGTGCTGCGATGTTTCCAGCAAGCCACGTTCAGCAAATCGTTTCAGCGTTCTGCTGAGCTGACCACGATCAAGCCCGAGAACGCGCATGACGTCTGCGGCAGTCGGCATGGCCCGATGTGCGATCTCGTAGAGAATGCGCGCTTCAGTGAGCGTGAACGGACTTTTGTCGAGATGGGCGTTGAGCAGGCCTAAGCGACGCGTATAGACGCGGTTGAAAGCGCGCAGCTTGCTAATATCGTCCTGATTTTGATTGAGTGTCATACCCGCATCTGCCTTTGCACGTCGCCTGTTATGTTGACTCTATCAATATACTGAATGTTGATAGAGTCAACATGATAGAAGAGCGTCAGTTTGTTTCGTCCAGGACGATGCTCCGATCATCTTGGCAAACGGGCTGGACGATGCGAGAAATTGCTTTATCTTATTGATTTGACGGCTCGCATTTTCGTGAACACGTATATGCGGGCAACCATGATTGTCTCTGGCGCTGCGAAGGCGCCTTTTTCAGGAGAACACTATGTCGGCTGTGACCGCTATCCGTTCTTTCTCATTCCCAGCATCGGTTCGCCGTATTTTTATTGCTCTGGGTCTTGCGATGCTTGTGCCGCTGCTTTCGGCTTGCGGTTTCAACACCATTCCCACCAATGAGGAAAAAGCCAAGGCCGCGTGGAGCGAAGTGCAGAACCAGTATCAGCGCCGTGCCGATCTCGTTCCCAACCTGGTTGAGACTGTGAAGGGCTATGCTGCCCACGAAAAAGAAACTCTGCAGGCTGTCATCGATGCGCGTGCCAAGGCAACGCAGGTGCAGATCACGCCGGAGACGCTCAATAATCCAGAGCTCTTCAAGCAGTTTCAGGACAATCAGGCCAACCTCACCAGTGCACTTTCGCGTTTGATGGTGGTTGTGGAGCGCTATCCGGACCTCAAGGCCAACCAGAACTTCCTCGCACTGCAGTCGCAGCTTGAAGGCACGGAAAACCGCATTGCCGTGGCACGCCGCGATTATATCGAAGCGGTCCGCGTCTATAATACGGCGATCCGCACCATGCCGACGATGATCTGGACATGGATCTGGTATCGTGATGCCGTGCCAATGCAGACATTCACTGCAGATGCTGCAAGCCAGTCTGCGCCTCAGGTCAACTTCAGCAACTGATCGGGCGTTCCGTGGCAGCTTTGCTTCCCTTTCGTGAGGCGGTCGTTCGTGGCCTGAATGGGCCACGACTGCTTGTGGCTTTTCTGCTTTTTCTGTTTGCGAGTTTTGTTGCGGTTGGCGCGAATGCGCAGGATGCAGCACAGCCGGCACAGGTGCTGACGGGACGTGTCGTTGATGCGGCGGGGATCATTGATCCGGCTGAGCGGCAGCAACTCACCCAGAAACTCGCGGATTTCGAAGCAAAGTCATCCGATCAGGTGGTTGTGGTGACTGTTCCAAGCCTCAATGGCGAGGATATTGAAAGCTATTCCAATCGCCTGTTTCGAGCATGGGCATTGGGGCAAAAGCAGGAAAACAACGGCATTCTGCTGGTTGTGGCACCCAATGATCGCAAGGTGCGTATCGAGGTCGGTTACGGGCTTGAAGGCACGATGACGGATGCGCTTTCGAGCGTCATCATCAATGGCACGATCATTCCGGAATTCCGCGCCGGCAATTATTCAAACGGTATCGTGCAGGGTGTCGATGGCATTCTGTCCGTGCTGTCCGGCGATGCTGCCGAACTTGAAGCGCGTGCCAAGCGGAATGTTCAGACGAGTTCTGGTTCCGATGACATCGATTGGGTTTTCGTCGTTTTCATTACCTTCTGGGCCCTGATCTTCTTCGGCGGTTTCGGCATGGCAATCCTGACACCGATTTTTGGCCAAAAGATCGGTCCGGGAAAATATCGCTGGCTTGGCATGGTGATGGATTTTAATTCCCGTGGCGGTTCCGGCGGCGGCGGTGGCTTTTCCGGCGGTGGTGGCGGATGGTCATCGGGCAGCAGTGGTGGCGGCGGGTTTTCCGGCGGCGGTGGTTCGTCGGGTGGCGGCGGCGCTTCGGGTAGCTGGTAAGGGAGAATTCTGTGCGAGGCAAAAACCTTATCAGCGATCAGGATCACAAGCGCATTGCCGAGGCGATCCGTGCTGCTGAAACCAATACGAGCGGTGAAATCTACGCGGTTCTGGCACGCACCAGCGATGATTATTTCTTTGCGGCGGGTTTTGTTGCGACCTGCGGCATCCTTATCGCATCGGTGATTGCAGCGTTTCTTGCGCATTGGTACTGGTTTGATATTCGCCTGCCGATGTTCGGTTTGGCCGTGCTGGCTTCATTCATCACAGCGATGCTGGTTCTGCGGTTTTTGCCGTCAATCCGTCTTCTGCTGGTGCCGCGCCGCATTCGCTACAAGCGCGCGCATCTCAATGCGCTACAGCAGTTTCTGGCGCGCAATGTCCACATCACTGAACACCGCACCGGTATTCTGCTGTTTGTTTCCATGGCTGAACATTATGCGGAGGTGATTGCCGATGCAGGCATTCATGCTCGGGTCGAGCAGGAAGAATGGAACGGCATTGTTGCCACACTGACGCATCATGCTTCGCGTGCGGAAGTGGCCGAAGGTTTCGTGCTGGCAATTGGTCAGGCGGGGGCTTTGTTGGAAAATCATTTCCCCGCGGGCGAGCACAATATCAATGAACTGGACGACCATCTGATCGAGCTTTGATCGGTTGAATTGCGCGGCAGATTCGCCGCTCATTTGTGGCGAAATTTAGCTTTTATGACGCTTACGTAAAGCTCCCATGACCATTTCCGGAAAGCCAAACGGCATATTTCGAAATTTCCCGAAGGGTTTTCGAAGTTTTGTTCCAAATTAAATGGATTAGATGCGAGTTTTCTGGCTTTCACGGAAATATTTGGTTGTTTTCAACGATTTGTCATCGAAACGGGTGCCTAATCTGCTAGTTTGGCGCGCATTGCCATCATGACAGGAGTATCCGACGTGACTGCAAAGCAGGATCGGTCGAGCAAAGTTAAAGGTTCCAAGGCAAGCAAGGAGGAGAAGAAGGGAGGACAGTCGAAGGCGCTCATTGCCTTTTCGCAGCTTCTCTTCGAATGGGCACCGCCCGAAGATCTTGCGGCTTACGATGCTGCAGCGCTCGATAAATCTGCCCAGTACGGCTATGAAGCGCTTGAATCTTATCGCAAGGGCAAGAGCATCATCAGCGTCGATAACAGCATCGAACGCCATGGCCGCCCCGTCAGCGTAATTACCATCGTCAACGACAACATGCCGTTCCTGCTCGACTCCATCATGGGTGAGCTGAACGATCATGTCAGCCAGATTTTCATGGTTGTTCACCCGGTTCTCGATATCGAGCGGGAAAAGGACGGCCTTACAATTCTGGGCGAAGCTTCGCAGCTCGCACCCGCCAAGGGCGTTGAGCGCGTCAGCCTTGTGCAGATCCATCTGCCAGCCCTCGACAAGCAGGCCAAAGCCGATCTGACCGCCGCCATCAAACGCGTGCTTGGACAGGTTCGCGCTGCTGTCAGCGACTGGAAACCGATGCTGAAACGTCTTGATGACGCTATCGCCGATTACAAGCGCGTTCAGGAACTGACGCTTGATCCAGCCATGCCGGAGGCAATCGCTTTCCTCGAATGGCTGCGTGATGATCGCTTCATTTTCCTCGGAATGCGCGAGCTGACCTTCAAGGGCAAGGGCGAAAAGCGTGAGCTGGTTCCGGTCAAGGAAACACTCGGAATCCTCAATGACAGCGAAGTCCGCGTTCTGCGCAAGGACGACGATGACACGGTTACGCCGCGCGAGGTTACAGAATTCCTCGATAGCAGCGAACCGCTGATCGTCACCAAGGCCAATTCGCTTTCACTGGTGCATCGCCGGTCTTACCTCGACTATGTTGGCGTGAAGATTTTTGGGCCGAATGGCGACGCGATTGGCGAGCTGCGTCTCGTCGGTCTGTTCACATCCGTTGCCTATATCAGCTCGGTTGCCGGTATTCCGTTCATCCGTTCCAAGGCTGATACGGTTATCAAGCACCTTGGCTTCAATCGTGAAGACCATTCCGGCAAGGCGCTTGTGAATGTGCTGGAAGAATATCCGCGTGATGAACTTTTCCAGATCGATGCGGAAAGCCTCACAGCCAATGCCGAACTGATCCTGGCTCTTGGCGAGCGCCCACGCGTTCGTGCAATCCCGCGTCTTGACCGCTTTGGCCGTTTTGCCACCGTACTGGTCTATATCCCGCGTGACCGTTACGACTCTGTCGTGCGTGAGAAGATTGGTCGCTACCTCGTCGAAATTTATAGCGGCGACAGCTTCGAATTCCATCCAGTCTTCCTGCAAAATGGTCTGACGCGCGTTCAGTTCGTCATCCGTCGTCATGAACGTTCCACGCCGCATGTGGATCGCGATGCGCTGGAAGAAGAAGTGCGTTCAATCGTTCGCACATGGGAAGACGCCGTGCGTGAAAGCTCGGACAGCGCAGATGCAAAGACCATTGCTCTGGCTTCGAGCTTCCCGCCATCCTATCGCGAAATCTTCACTGCTCCGGAAGCGCTGGTCGATGCTGAGCGCATTGCTGGCCTGAGTGCAGAAGCCCCGCTTTTCGTGGACTTCTATCGTTATCGCACCGATGGTCCGGATGCGGTTTCGCTCAAGCTCTATCATCATGGCGCGCCGGTTGTGCTGTCACAGCGCGTGCCGCTTCTTGAAAACATGGGCTTCCGCGTTGTTAGCGAGCAGACCATCGATCTGCCGCAAGCAGGCAAAGATGGTGCTGCAGTTTACGTGCATGACATGCAGCTCGTGAACGCCTATGGCGCGCCGGTTGATCTGTCCGATGATGGCGAGATGCTGGAAGATGTGTTCCGCAATGTCTGGGACGCTCTTGCTGACAATGACGGTTATAACGCTCTGGTGCAGACCGCACGTCTGAGCGCACGCCAGATCATGATCCTGCGTTCTTATGGCCGCTATCTGCAGCAGGCAGGTATTGCCTATTCGCAAGGTTTCATTGCCGCAGCACTCAACCGCTATCCGGAAATCGCCAGCGATCTTTATTCGCTGTTTGATCTGCGCTTCAACCCATCGGCCAAGCGTCGCGACGCTGCTGAAAAGAAGCTGGTCGACGGTATCGAAACGGCACTTCTCGGTGTGCCAAGCATCGATGATGACCAGATTCTGCGTCGTTTCCGCAACCTGATCGAAGCAACGTTGCGTACCAATGCCTATCAGCCGGATGCTGAAGGCAAGCCACGCGTGACATTCGCGTTCAAGCTTAATCCGCGGCTTGTCGAAGGTCTGCCTGATCCGCGTCCGTATCGCGAGATTTTCGTCTATGGCCCGGAAGTGGAAGGCGTACACCTACGCTTTGGTGCTGTAGCGCGTGGCGGTCTGCGCTGGTCGGATCGCGCACAGGATTATCGCACAGAAGTCCTGGGTCTCGTAAAAGCACAGCAGGTCAAGAATGCGGTGATTGTGCCGGTTGGTGCCAAGGGCGGCTTCTATCCGAAGCGTCTGCCGGTCGGCGGCGATCGCAATGCCGTGTTTGAAGCCGGTCGTGATGCCTATAAGGTCTTCATTTCCACGCTTCTGTCGGTCACTGACAATATTCATGACAATGATGTTGTGCCGCCTGCGGAAGTGGTTCGTCACGACAATGACGATCCGTATTTCGTTGTTGCTGCCGATAAGGGCACAGCAACCTTCTCCGATACGGCAAATGCGATCAGCCAGGCACATGATTTCTGGCTCGATGATGCTTTCGCATCGGGTGGTTCTGCCGGTTACGATCACAAAGGTATGGCGATCACCGCGCGTGGTGCATGGGAGGCCGTGAAGCGGCATTTCCGTGAGTTCGACAAGGATATCCAGACCGAGCCGTTCACCGTTGCAGGTGTTGGCGATATGTCGGGCGACGTGTTCGGTAACGGTATGCTCCTGTCGGAGCAGATCAAGCTGGTTGCAGCCTTCGACCACCGCGATATCTTCATTGATCCAAGCCCTGTTCCAGCTGACGGCTTTGCAGAGCGTAAGCGTCTGTTCGAACTGCCGCGTTCGAGCTGGCAGGATTACGATCGTTCGAAGATCTCGTCAGGCGGTGGCGTTTATAGCCGCAGTCAGAAGACGATTACGCTGTCGGCAGAAGCGGCAAAGGCCATTGGCCTTGGCAAAACCACTGCTTCGCCGCAGGAAATCATGACGGCGATCCTCAAGGCGGAAGTTGATCTTCTGTGGTTCGGCGGTATCGGTACCTATATCCGAGCCGGTTCTGAAACGGATGCGCAGGTTGGTGATCGTGCCAATGATGCAATCCGTATCACGGGCTCGGAAGTTCGGGCGAAGGTTGTCGGCGAGGGGGCAAATCTCGGTGTCACGCAGCGCGGACGCATCGAATATGCACTGACTGGTGGCCGCAGCAATACCGATGCTATCGACAACTCTGCAGGCGTCAACTGCTCCGACGTTGAGGTCAACATCAAGATTGCATTGGCTGCTGCCATGCGTTCGGGCAAGCTCAAGCGTCCTGCACGCGACAAGCTGCTGGTGAGCATGACCGATGATGTGTCGGAACTGGTGCTGCGCAACAATTATCTGCAGCCGCTCGCACTTTCATTGAGCGAACGTCAGGGCCTCACGGAGCTGCCTTATCAGGCTCGCTTCATGGCCGAGCTTGAAGCGCGCAAGCTGCTGGATCGCAAGGTCGAGTATCTGCCATCGGACGCAGTGCTTAATGATCGTCAGAAATCAGGACAGCCGCTGACGCGTCCGGAACTCGCGGTTCTGCTCGCCTATGCCAAGCTGTCACTGTCGGATGATCTGGTGGCAAGCAGGCTTCCAGACGAGCCGTATTTCGAGCAGCTGTTGTTTGGTTACTTCCCGAAGCGTATGGTGAAAACCTATGCTGACGAAATTTCCAATCACCGCCTGAAGCGTGAAATCGTCGCTACTTTGCTGGCTAACGATATCATCAATCGTGGCGGCATCACCTTCATCAGCCGTTTGGCCGATACGACAGGCAAGTCGCCTGCCGATATCGTCCGCGCTTATGTGGCGGTGCGCGATGGCTTTGAGATCAATGCGATCTATGACGCTATCGATGCGCTCGATAACAAGGTGGCGGGCGATGTGCAGAACCAGTTCTATCATCTGGTTGGCGAGATGCTGCTTGCGACGACCGCCTGGGTTCTGCGCAACGACACTACGCGTGCAAATCTGACAGAACTGGTGAACACCATCACCACGGCGCGTTCGGCTCTTGAGCCACGCTTCGATAGTCTGATGCCGGACTACTTGATTGATGCAGTGCAGGCCGATAAGGCGACCTTTGTTGAAAAGGGTGCGCCTGAGAAACTTGCTCAGCGTCTGGCCAATCTGCAGCTTGCAGGCATCATGCCGGATATTGCGCTGATCGCACATCTGGCTTCTGCCGATCTGGTTGCAACCGCCAAGGCTTATTTCGGTGTATCGGAAGCCTTCCGCATTGGTCGTATCGAAGAAGCAGCACGCACCATTCCAGTCACCGACTATTATGACGGTCTGGCACTATCGCGTGCGAGCGATACGATCACGCAGGCAGCGCGTGGCATCACGATTGCTGCACTGAAAAAGCACGGCAAGGACAAGGATCCGGCGGCGGCATGGTTTGCGGAAGACGCAGCGCGCATCGACCAGATCAGAAACCGTATGGTTGCTCTGACCGAAGGCGGGGATCTCACCGTATCGCGTCTGGCTGTTGCCGCAGGGTTGATGTCTGATTTAACCCAGTAAGGGTTCGACAACTCTGATTTAAAGGGGCGACTTAGGTCGCCCTTTTTTGTTTATTGTCGGTGGTGATACCGCAGTATAAGGTCTGGCTTATTTATGACCGAATAGCTTTTTAACACCGGGGGCGAGGAGCAATTTGTTGAGCGATCAACCTTTAAGCGCGGGAGGTTATGCCTCGCGACGCGGCGTATGGGGCTGGATATTCTTCGACTGGGCGGCTCAGCCGTTTTTTACAGTTGTGATCACGTTCATCTTTGGTCCTTACTTCATTTCACGCATGGCCGAGACTGCAGAAGCCGGGCAGATTGCCTGGGGTTACGGTTTTGCTGCCGCAGGCTTCGCTATCGCAATTCTTTCTCCCATTCTCGGTTCGATTGCCGATCAGACAGGGTCTCGCAAGCCGTGGATCGGGTTCTTTGCCGTACTGAAGATCGTCAGTCTGATGACGCTCTGGTTAGCAGTTCCTGGCGCTAACCTGTTCTGGGTTCTGCTTGCCTTCAGCATTGCAATGGTTTCGGCAGAGTTTTCCATCGTCTTCAACGATTCGATGATGCCGCGCCTCGTGCCGCGTGAGGAGATTGGGCGCGTTTCCAATCTGGCCTGGGGCCTCGGCTATCTCGGTGGCATGATCGTTTTGATCTTTGTGGTCTTTTGCCTCGCGGCTTCACCTGAAACCGGCAAAACGATTATCGGTATGAAACCCTTGTTCGGGCTTGATCCTGTGCAAGGGGAAGATGCCCGTATAACCGGGCCGATCTCCGCGCTCTGGTATCTGATATTTATTCTGCCGATGTTTCTTTTTACGCCTGATCAGGCGCGCGGAAAGCCCTTGCGACAGGCGCTGGGCAAAGGTCTGTCTGAGCTCAAGGCAACATTAAGCGAGGTTCGTAAACGCCCCGGGATCGCACGATTTCTCATCGCGCGGATGGTCTATCAGGATGGCGTTAATGCAATCATTGCACTGGGTGCAGGCTATGCCGCCTCCATGTTTCAGTGGTCGATCACTGAGATCGGCCTGTTCGGCATGATCACCAATGTCATGGCGATTTTCAGCTGCCTTGTTGCAAGCCGCATGGATACGCGTTTTGGCTCCAAAGTCATCGTTATGATTTCACTGTGGCTTTTGTTGCTGGCGTCCGTTGGGATTGTATCGACAGGGCGCGATTATCTGATGTTCGGCATCATGCCGCTTGAATATTTGCCGGCTCAAGGTTTGTTCGCGACCCCTGCGGAACATGCCTTCCTGGTTTATGGCGTCATGCTGGGCGCTGCCTTCGGCCCTGTGCAGGCGTCCTCCCGGTCGTGGTTTGCCCGCAGCATCAGGCCTGAAGAATCAGGCCGTTATTTCGGTATCTATGCCTTGGCAGGGCGGGCAACGAGCTTTGTCGGCCCCTTCCTCGTGGCAACAGTGACCGCGATCACGCATTCAGCCGCAATAGGGATGTCGGTGCTGGTGCTCTTCTTTGCGATTGGCATTCTGCTTGCCGCAAGAACACCTTATCCAGCGGATCGATAAGGAAAGTCAGCGCGCATCCCGGCGCGCTGATTTCATCGCTCAATCATTACATCATGCCAGCAGCTTTGGCGCATGTGATCGCGAGAAAGCCGCCGATGATCGGCGCTGCTACGGGCACCCAGGCATAGGACCAGTCCGAGCCGCCTTTTCCCGGAATAGGCAGCAATGCGTGGGCGATGCGTGGTCCGAGATCGCGCGCCGGATTGATCGCATAGCCGGTGGGGCCGCCCAGTGAAACACCGAGCGCCCAGACAAGCAGGCCGACCATCAGTGGTCCAAGGACGCCTGTTGCACCAACAGCCTTTGCACCAATGGCAATGACTACAAAGACCAGAACAAATGTGCCGATTATTTCCGTCAGGCAATTGGCTGGTATGTTGCGGATGGCAGGCCCGGTGCAGAAGACGCCGAGCTTGAGGCCTTTGTCTTCCGTTGGCTTCCAGTGAGGCAGGTAGGCGAGATAGACAAGTACCGCACCTGCGAAAGCACCAAGCATCTGAGCCGCAATGTAGGGCGCTATTTCAACCGCAGGAAAAGTACCGGCCGCATAAAAAGCAAGCGTGACGGCAGGGTTCAGATGACCCGCACTGCTAGCCGCAACGGCAACCATCACACCGCAGAGAACCGCAAAGCCCCAGCCTGCGGTAATGACGATCCAGCCGGAATTCTGGCCTTTGGATTTTGCAAGAAGCACGTTTGCAACCACGCCATCGCCCAACAGGATAAGCACCATCGTGCCGAGAAATTCACCGATAAAACCATTACTCATCATCTACTCCGAGGGAATAATTTAGGTACTAAAAAGCCGCCCGGTGAGCGGATGTGCTCACCGGCTGTCGATAATCATTGATCGTTTTCAAGTTCGGTCTGTTACGAGAGCCTTAGAGCGTGTCGCGGTTAATTGTATCCACAACGCTCGCTCTAACTCATTGTTTTTACGCATGTCGTTATCGGAAAACCGGTTCCCACTTTTCCGCGACATGCTTTAGTTTTAATCAACCCAGTTGAGAGACCGCTGCACGGCTTTCTCCCACGCGTTGAACAGACTGGTGCGTTCCTTTGCCGTCATCTTTGGATGCCAGCGCTGGCCGACCTGCCAGTTCTCAATAATGTCGTTTGTCGACTTCCAATAGCCCACGGCAAGCCCAGCCGCATAAGCTGCACCTAGGGCTGTTGTTTCAATGATCTTCGGACGCACGACTGGAACACTCAGAATGTCGGACTGGAACTGCATGAGCAGTTCGTTGATGGTCATGCCACCATCGGCACGCAGTTCAGTAATCTCTACGCCTGAATCCTTGACCATAGCTTCCAGCACTTCGCGCACCTGATAGGCACTTGCTTCAAGGGCGGCGCGGGCAATGTGACCTTTATTGGCAAAGCGCGTCAGACCAGCAATGACGCCGCGTGCGGAATCTTCCCAATGTGGTGCGTAAAGGCCTGAGAAGGCCGGAACGAAATAGACATCGCCATTGTCTTCGACTGTGCGCGCCAGTGTTTCAATGTCAGCGCTGGTTTTGATAATGCCAAGATTATCACGCAGCCATTGCACCAGTGCGCCGGTGATGGCAATCGAGCCTTCCAGCGCATAGACCGGCTTTTGCTCACCAAGCTGATAGGCAACAGTCGTTAGAAGCCCATAGGTGGATGGAACCAGCTTTTCGCCAGTATTCATCAGCATGAAGCAGCCGGTGCCATAGGTGTTCTTGGCTTCGCCCGGCTCAAGGCAGGCCTGACCGAAAAGGGCTGCTTGCTGATCGCCCAGAATGCCTGCAAGCTTCACACTGACAAGCGCGGGCAGGGTAATCTCGCCATAGACTTCGCTGGAAGAACGAATTTCCGGCAGGCAAGCCGCTGGAATACCGAACAGCTGCAGGATTTCCTCGTCCCATTTGAGCGTAGACAAGTCCATCAACTGCGTGCGTGACGCATTGGTTACATCGGTGATGTGAATGCCGCCTTTTGCGCCGCCGGTGAGATTCCAGACAAGCCAGCTATCCATCGTGCCGAACAGCGCATCGCCTGCTTCTGCCTTTTCGCGCGCACCGGGAACATTATCGAGTATCCAGCGCAGTTTAAGGCCCGAGAAGTAAGTCGAAATCGGCAGTCCCGTCTTATCGCGCAGGCGATCCGCGCCACCATCTTTGACAAAATGATCGACCAGCTCGTCCGTGCGTGTGTCCATCCAGACAATGGCATTGTAAAGCGGTGCGCCGGTCTTCCTGTCCCACAGCAGCGTTGTTTCGCGCTGATTGGTGATGCCGACGGATGCAATATCGGAAGCCGTGAGCTTCGCTTTCTTCAGTGTTTCGCCGATAACATGCTGCGTGTTGCGCCAGATTTCATTGGCATTGTGCTCAACCCAGCCAGCCTTGGGATAGATCTGCTCGTGTTCGCGCTGATCCATGGCGACAATATCGCCGTTCCGGTCAAAAATGATAAAACGTGAACTGGTGGTTCCCTGATCGATGGAACCGACGAACTGTGTCATTTACTATGCTCCTCCCGCTCGAATGGCAGAGATCTTGTCAGGATGCGAATATGTATGTCCGTTGCAACCCATTTTCGCTAATCTCGAATGAATATATGCGTCTCTCCAAAAACCACTTTGCTCTTTTTGAGCAGGTGGCCACTTCAACATAATTCAGGCCCGTATTGCAGCACTCCCAATGCTTTTTCGCTGACATCCTTTATTTCATTTATGCGTTAAATGAACTTAATCGAAATAATATGAATATCAAACGAAAGCAATAGGGGTATTTTAGAGCGATTATCCCGCCTCTTTGATAAGATTTGCAGGCTAATTAATAGGGTGCACTTTCGTTTGCGAAAATCCAACCTATTTATCAAGTTCTCAAAGAAAAAGCCCCGGCAACATAGTGTTGCCGGGGCTTTTGGGTTTAATATCGATTGCTGTATTAGAGCGACCTTTGTGCGTCCGGAAGGGCGCACGGCGCTCTAGTGACGGAAGTGACGCATTCCGGTCATCACCATGGCAATGCCATGTTCGTCAGCTGCAGCGATTACTTCATCGTCACGCATCGAGCCGCCTGGCTGGATAACAGCCGTGGCACCTGCCTGCACAGCAGACAGCAGACCGTCAGCAAACGGGAAGAACGCGTCGGACGCTACAACACAGCCCTTGGTCAGCGGCTCGGCAAGACCGGCAGCTTCTGCTGCATCTTCTGCCTTACGCGCTGCGATACGGGCCGAGTCGACGCGGCTCATCTGGCCTGCGCCGATGCCAACCGTTGCGCCATCCTTGACGTAGACGATTGCGTTCGACTTCACATGCTTACCAACGCGGAAAGCGAACTTCATATCGTTGAGTTCGGCTTCGCTTGGGCTCCGCTTGGTGACAACTTTAAGGTCAAGATCATCGACAACGCCGTTGTCGCGCGACTGGACCAGCAGGCCGCCTGCAACGGTTTTCGCTGCAATGCCCTTGGCGCGCGGATCAGGCAGACCGCCCGTTACCAGCAGACGCAGGTTTTTCTTGGCTGCAACGATGGCCTGTGCGCCTTCAGTGGCGTCGGGCGCGATGATGACTTCGGTGAAGATTTTGACGATTTCTTCAGCGGCGGCTTCATCAAGTGTCTTGTTGAGCGCAACAATACCGCCAAAGGCCGAAACAGGATCGCAGGCCAGTGCCTTGAGATAAGCTTCGGTGATAGTTGCAGCTTCGGCGACACCGCAAGGATTGGCGTGCTTGATGATGGCAACGGCTGCGGTGCGGGCTGGGTCAAACTCAGCTACGAGCTCAAAAGCTGCATCGGTGTCGTTGATGTTGTTATAGGAAAGCTGCTTGCCTTGAAGCTGCGTTGCTGTGGCCACACCCGGACGCTGTTCGCCGGTCAGATAAAAACCAGCCGTCTGATGCGGGTTTTCACCATAGCGCATGACAGAGTGCAGCTTGCCTGCAACCGAGCGATAGGTCGGGGTTTCCTCACCGATTGCTTCGGCAAACCAGTTTGAAATGGCTGCATCATAAGCGGCAGTACGTGAGAACGCCTTGGCTGCGAGCTTTTTGCGGAAAGAAATCGGTAGCGAGCCTTCGTTCTTTTCGAGCTCGGCTACAACGTCTGCATAGTCGGCCGGATCGACAACGGTTGCGACATAGGCATGATTCTTTGCCGAAGCGCGGATCATGGCTGGGCCACCAATGTCGATATTCTCAACAGTGGTGTCGTAGTCGCCGCCCTTGAAGCGGACTTCTTCAAATGGGTAGAGATTGATGACGGCCAGATCGATGCCGCCAATGCCGTGGGCTTCCATTGCAGCAACGTGTTCAGGGTCGTTGCGCACTGCAAGCAGGCCGCCGTGAACCGATGGGTGCAGCGTCTTTACGCGTCCGTCCATGATTTCCGGGAAGCCGGTGACTTCCGAAACGTCCTTTACAGGAATGCCTTCTGCGGCAATCGACTTGGCGGTGCCGCCGGTCGAGAGGATTTCAACGCCATGGGCATGGAGTGCCTTGGCGAAATCGATGAGGCCGGTCTTGTCGGACACGGAAAGGAGGGCGCGGCGCACCCGATGAAGATCGGGAGCGGGAATATGCTTGGAGCTGACAGCCATAGGAAACGGTCTCTTCGTTGCTGAAGCGTTTTGCGTTCAGGAAGGGTGGGACGATGGCGAGTTAGCACAGCTGAGACACGAATCATACCCTAAAAGCCAGCAATCGGGGCATTGTTGATTAGGCGTAACTTCCAATCGCAACGCGGCTGAATTGCCAGTTCACTTCCGGCAGTTCAGAAGCCGGGAACGAAAGGACGATCTGCTTTGATGTCACAGGTCCGCGGAAGCCGGCAAAGAAGATGCTGTCTTCCAGTTGCGGAGCAACTTCAAAACAGGAAAAGGCCCATGTGTCGTCATGCGGGGCACTGAGAATAATCAGGCCGTTTTCATCAAACGAGATATCCACCGATGGGTGGATATGAAAGCGCACCGCGACATTGTCGCGACCATTGGCTTTCAAAGCCTTGGCATCGCCACGATAGAAACGGTCGGCACCCTGAATGACGCTACCATTATGCGAGAGCACAACGCGGCGCTCATGGTAAATACCGAAAAGGCGGGCATAGCCATCATGGCTTGCGACAAAGCCTTGACGTCCAAGGTCTTCCACGCGGTCGCGCTGAACTTTTGTCGGGCCTGCAATAATCGGCGTGCCGATCATGTTGGAGAGGCCCGCATTCAGGCTGAAACGGCAGGATGATGTATCATTGATGGTGGCAGTCGAGTGCGCAGCCGTCGAGCGACCCAACGGACGAAATTCCGGTGGGCCGTAACGGTCGACACCGGAATTGACGATATAGCGCTGACGACCCGAAGACATTTCAAAGGCCAGACAGCCCGCATGGGCATCGCGCGATGCCGTTACAGGCGGTGGAAGGCCGGTATCGGCGATAATGGTCGTCGCACCCATCGACAGGCGTTCATAGCCCGAATAAGGCGCGTGGGTCAGTGGTGAGCCTGCAGTTTCATCGTGACGCAAAACAGAAATGATGCGCTCGGACAGCGTTGGTCCAACCCCATTGAAAAGCGCTAGGCTGCCATCCTGATGCCGGAAGAAACGCAGTGCCGGCAACATGCGCTCGACAGCTTCGATCAATGCCTTTGGCGGGGATTCCGTGCCATTGGCATAGGTCTGACGCAGCGGCAGAAGATCGGCCAGCAGTTCAAGAATGGTAACCGGGTTGCGCGAGATATGCCCGCCATCAGGCAAGATCTGGCGCTTCAGCTCATATTCCAGATTGCGACGGGCGGCACGCGCGGTCGGTGGTGAAACCGGCAAGGCGAGTGCTGCAAAGGCAAGCGCAATGCGCGCACGCAGACGTTCTTCACCGTCATCCATGGCGGAGGCGACGGTCCGCAGGTAACGCACCTGCATGGCAAGCGAACGCATGAATTTGCGGTAGGCAGGCAGTTCTGCGCCAGAGAGAATGAGGTTGGAATGCTGCAGCCAGGCGATTATGCGCTGCGCCGTTACTTCCGGCGACCAGGCAAGACCGCCGATGCGTTTGCCATAAAGGCGCATCCAGTCATCAACGAGCGCACGCGCATTGGCGGTGGCAAGCTCGCTATTGGCGCTTTTTAAGTGACGCAGCCAGCCAAAGCCCTGAAGGGCTGCTTCCCATTCAGGAGTAGGCGGCTCTACTGCAAAGGGCGACATGCCGCCGGTTTCGACGAGGCGACCGGCCAGTGCGAAACGGCCGTGATAGAACTCCTGCGCCAGCTGCGGGTCGGCAACGCGAAGATCAGGTGGTGCGATGAGGATGCGCTCCGGTGTGAAGCCGGTGAAACGCCAGCGAAAAAGCGGACCCATGCGCAGACGGCGGCTGAACCTGCGCCAAGCCTGTGCAACGGCCAGTCCCCAAAGATGCGGGGTTTCGCTCAACGCGACTGCCACCCTCTCGTTCTCCGTATTAAAATTCATTCGCAATGGACCCGATAAAGGCAGGTCCGTCCTTTCATGGCATGATGTATCGAAATGCTGGTTTCCAGATTTCGGAATCATGCATTCTTAGAATCGTCGATAATGGTGAATCGAGTGTTAACCATAATGGGCGCAGAGCACCCATTATGCCAAATTCATCGATTTTAATCAGCAGTTGCTAACTGATTAGGCTTTGCGTCTGAAACGGGCAGCGAAAAAGCCGTCCATGCCTGCCATATTCGGATTGCCATCAAAATTTTCAGCGGGCAGATCTGCAGGGGTCGACCGCAGGAAGCCTTCTTTGGTGATCAAACCTTCAAGACCGGGGCATTCTTCAAGCGTAATCGGATAGGCTTCAATGGCCGGATTTTTGAGCGCATTACGGGCCATGTCCTCGCCCTCCTGCGGATGCAGCGAGCAATTGGAGAACAATACTGTGCCGCCGGGTTTCACAAGCGTGATGGCCTTATCAAGCATTTTGGCCTGAAGGGTCGCAAGCTTCTTAATGTCCTGCGGTGTCTTGGTCCATGGCACATCCGGGTGACGGCGTACGGTGCCGGTGGATGAGCAGGGCGCATCCAGCAGTACCGCATCAAACAACGTATCCGGCTTAAAATCCATCATATTGCTAGCAACCGTGCGGGCTTTAAGACCCAAACGTTCCAGATTGCCGTCAAGGCGCTTGAGGCGGTTTTCGGACATATCAAGCGCTGTCACATCGGCACCCTGAAGCACAAGCTGTGCTGTCTTGCCGCCGGGGGCTGCACAAAGATCGGCTACGCGCTTACCCTTGATGTCGCCCATCAGGCGAGCTGGCAAGCTTGCGGCGGCATCCTGTACCCACCAATCGCCCTCGGCAAAACCGGGCAGGTCGGTGAGGTTGCCCACAACCGTTTCAAGACGGACAGAACCGTTAGGCAAGGCTACACCGCCGAGTTTCTCTGCCCATTCCTTCGGATCACCCTTAACGGTGAAATCGATTGGTGGCTCGTAACCATGCATGGTCAAAATGGCCGTGGTTTTTTTCGGGCCATAGGAATCGGTAAGGCTTCTTGAAAACCATTCCGGCACATTTTTTTCAGGCTGCAATGTGTGCTCGAGTGCACGCTCTTTGTTGCGCGACAGACGGCGCAGAAGAGCGTTCACCAGACCTGCATATTTACGATTACGCGGGTCATAATTCGCTGCTTCAACGGCCAGATCAACCGCTGAATGATCAGGCAGGTTGAGGTAGAAAATCTGCGCGACGGCTACATGCAACAGGTGTTTGAGCGCATGCGCGTTTTCTGGCAATGGGCGGTCGAGACGCTTGTTGATTGCTCGATCAATGCTACCGCGATTGCGTAGCGCCGAGCCCAAAATAGCGCGAACGAGCGAACGGTCGCGTGGCTCAAGTGCCAGATACTGTGGATGGCCATGGCTGTTATCGGTCAGACCGTCGAGCGATGTGTTCTTTTCAATCACTGCACCAAGCAGGCGGGCCGCAGTGAGACGTGCGGCAAGACCGGGCCGTTGCTGTTCGGCACGATCTGCGACGTAGTCATGTGTCTGCTGCTTGTTATTTCCACGCTTTGGCGCAGGCTTCTTATCGTTCACGCTGTTCTACTTTATCTAACGCTTGGGATGCGTTTCTACGACCACGGGCCTCGGTAGCCAGAATTGGAACCGGAACCACCACTGTTATTTTTGTCTGCATTACCACTAGTTTGTCCCCAAGGACCACTGTTTTGTGCAGGGGCTGTGTTGCGCTGCGTCATTCCGGCTGAACGAATGCCCATTTCTGCAGCCATCTGTTCAAGCGCTTGAATACGATTATCCGTGTCTGGATGCGTCGAAAACAGGTTGTCAGCACCACGTCCGCTCAGCGGGTTGATGATAAACATATGGGCGGTTGCCGGGTTGTGCTCGGCTTCCTCATTGACAACAGACTTAGCGCCACGGGCGATCTTGCCAAGGGCGGATGAGAGCCAGAGCGGGTTGCCGCAGATTTCAGCACCGCGACGGTCGGCAGCATATTCGCGGGTACGGCTCACCGCCATCTGCACGATCATCGCCGCAAAAGGAGCCACGATCATTGCAAGAATTGTACCGATAACGCCGATAATCCCATTGCCGTTTTCACGGTTTCCACCAAGGAAAAATGCGAAATTGCCGAGCATGGAAATGGCACCGGCAAGTGTGGCCACGATTGTCATGGTCAGCGTATCGCGGTTCTGAACATGCGCCAGCTCATGTGCCATCACGCCCGCAACTTCTTCCGGTGTCAGGCGATTGAGAAGGCCGGTTGTGGCTGCAACGGCAGCATTTTCCGGATTTCGGCCCGTTGCAAAGGCATTGGGCTGGTCTTCGTGGATAATATAGACCTTTGGCATAGGTAGGCCCGCATTGGCAGCAAGCCCCCTGACCATACGATAATAATTGGAGCCGGAACGCTCATCGACTTCCTGCGCATTGTACATGCGCAGCACCATCTTGTCGGAATTCCAGTAACCAAACAGGTTCATCGCAACAGCGACCACCAGCGCGATCATCATGCCGCCGCCGCCGCCCAGCAAATAGCCGATGCTCATGAACATGACTGTCATGAGAGCAATCAGCATGGCAGTTTTCGTCATATTCATGCGTATAGGTCTCCGGTTCAGCAACAGTTTACTTAATCGGGGTTTTGCTTCCCCGTCAGGTTTAACTATATGATGGGTATGAAATGCCTGATCTTCAATAATGGGCTCTAATAACGGATCGCAAACAGATGACCGATAAGTTCAACGAACCCGCAAACGACGATAATGCCGAACCACGCAAGTTTGAAGATTTGCCACCGGCTGCCCAGCGCGCGCTGAAAGAAGCGGAAGAGCGCCGCGCGAGTGAAAATGCCGAAAAGCTACCGCGTGAAATTGGCGGTCGCGGCGGCAAAGATCCTGCGCGCTTTGGCGACTGGGAGATTAAAGGGCGCACGATAGATTTTTGAGCTGTTCGGGGCGTGCATTGTGAAAATCAAGGCAATTTCCATAGTCGCTCCGAGTGGCAGTAAAATCGCTTCAGGCGAGAAGACGCTTGAAGTGAGAAAGTGGGTTCCTGATCTTACTCCCCATGAAGATATTCTAATCGTAGAGAATAAATTCTTCTTGGGCGATATGATCAGCGTTGACCCAGATGGCTATGCGCTGGCGGTTGTGAAAATTGTGCATGTTCGTCCATTTACGCTAGACGACCTAGCGGCTGCCTGCGCTTCGTCTTTTGAAGATGGGTGGTTTGCATGGGAGCTTTCAGATGTGCGGCCGTTGGCAAATCCAATCTCGGCATTGGCTGCGAGAAAAATCTATGAGCTAGATATCGGCAACCTAGTCTTTGGTTGAAATAAAAAGCCCCGGTTTCCCGGGGCTTTTTATTACTTCTTGTTCTGGCGGTTTTCGATCAGATCGTCCACGACGCCCGGATCGGCAAGTGTCGACGTATCGCCCAGTGAGCCGAACTCGTCTTCAGCGATCTTTCGCAGGATACGGCGCATGATCTTGCCGGAGCGGGTCTTTGGCAGGCCGGGCGAGAACTGGATTTTGTCCGGCGTTGCAATCGGGCCGATTTCCTTACGCACATGACTTACCAACTCTTTGCGCAGAGCGTCTTCGTCCTGCACGGCTTCGCCGGTCATCAGTGTGACATAGCAATAGATGCCCTGTCCCTTGATCGGGTGCGGGTAGCCAACAACAGCGGCTTCCGAAACCGAGTGATGCGAGACGAGTGCCGACTCGATTTCGGCTGTGCCAAGACGATGGCCGGAAATATTGAGCACGTCATCGACGCGGCCTGTGATCCAGTAGTAACCGTCTTCATCACGGCGGCAGCCGTCGCCGGTGAAATACTTGCCCTTATAGGTGGAGAAGTATGCTTCGATGAAGCGCTTGTGATCGCCGTAAAGGGTACGCATCTGGCCCGGCCAGCTATCGATGATGCAGAGATTGCCGTCGGTCGCACCTTCGACAATCGCGCCTTCATTGTCCACCAGCTGCGGCTTCACGCCAAAGAATGGACGCGTCGCAGAGCCTGGCTTGAGGTCAGTTGCGCCTGGTAAAGGCGTGATCAGAATACCGCCGGTTTCCGTCTGCCACCATGTATCAACGATTGGCGAATGCTGATCGCCGACCACGTTGTAATACCATTCCCAAGCTTCCGGGTTGATCGGTTCGCCGACCGAGCCGAGAAGGCGCAGCGTTGAACGCGATGAGCGGGTGACGAATTCGTCGCCAGCGCCCATCAATGCGCGGATCGCCGTTGGTGCGGTGTAGAAGATGTTGACGTGGTGCTTGTCCACCACTTCCCAGAAACGACCCTGATCGGGGAAGTTCGGCACACCTTCAAACATCAGTGTGGTGGCGCCGTTGGCCAGCGGTCCGTAGACGATATAGGAATGGCCTGTGACCCAGCCCACATCCGCGGTACACCAGTAGATGTCGCCATCATGATAGTCGAAGACATATTGATGGGTCATCGAAGCGTAGACGAGATAGCCGCCGGTGGTGTGCAGCACACCCTTTGGCTTGCCGGTTGAGCCGGAAGTGTAGAGGATGAACAGCGGATCTTCCGCGTTCATTGGTTCCGGTTCACAGGTCGGTTCGACGCTTGCGACTTCCTGATGATACCAGAGATCGCGGCCCGGTCCCCAGCTGACCTTGCCGCCAGTACGGCGCACGGTCAAAACCTTGTTGACCATAACATATTGCTTGGCAGCGATGTCGATAGCGGTATCGGTGTTTTCTTTCAGTGGAACCGGCTTGCCGCCGCGCACGCCTTCATCCGCAGTGATGACGAAAGTGGATTCGCAGTCAACGATACGACCAGCCAGCGCTTCCGGCGAGAAGCCAGCGAAGACGACGGAATGCACCGCACCAATACGGGCGCAGGCGAGCATTGCGTAAGCTGCTTCCGGGATCATCGGCAGATAGATGGTGACGCGATCACCTTTCTTTACGCCATGCTTCTTCAACACATTGGCAAGGCGGCAGACATTTTCATGCAGCTCGCGATAGGTGATCTTCTTGTCGATATAGGGATTGTCACCTTCCCAGATGATCGCAACCTTATCGCCACGGCTTTTCAGATGACGGTCGATACAGTTGTAGGAGACGTTAGTGACGCCATCCTCATACCACTTGATCGAAACGTCGCCGTTGAAATCGGTGTTCTTGACTTTGGTGAAGGGTTTGAACCAATCAATCCGTCGGCCGTGCTTGGCCCAGAATCCATCCGGGTCGGTCACGCTCTCATTGTACCATTCGAGATACTTCTCGTTGTCTATGAGCGTGTTCTTCTTTGCCCCCGGCAGAACAGGGTAAAGCTTTTCCGACATGTCATCCTCCTTGCTGTACGGCGATCCTCCCGCCGTAATCGATAGCTCGCATCGGGGCGAAGCTATCGCCAGACTCATCTACATTCCGTCTGGCTAAACGTAAATTAGACATTGGGATCGACTATGGTCCAGAGTGACGCAGCACAAAAATATGATCAACGTGGCAGCACTCATCTTGATATGGTGCTAACATATTGTTTTTACTATTTAAAAACTATTTTTGACGAGTATAATTATTGTCGGAGCCTCTCAATGTTCACAATAGGCTCCCTATAAAAAGGGGAAATCGCTATGACGACATCCGCTTTTAATTCAAAGCCAGCCCTCGGTGCGAAGTCGGCATTTGAGCTCCAGCTTGCCGGTTACGGTCTGACAACGGCAAAGCTTTTCTACCACATGCCCGATCATCCGCATCTGTTGCAGCTCTTTGTCTGGCAGGATTATGATATTGCGCCAGATTTTCCCGTGCTGCACCACTTCATCGAGTTCTGGAAGGAGAAGATCGACGGTCCGCTGCATTCAGTGGTCTATGTTCACTGCAAGCTGCTTGGTCCGTCTGACTGGAAACATTTGCAGGGAGAGATGCTTTTGCATTGAACGAAGCTCCTCTATGATCGGCATCATGGTCGGATTTCAGCGAGGATTAAGGCTCATCAAATGGCGTTTGTGCATCTTTCTCACCCGGAAAAAGCGCTGCTCTACGCCTCCAAGACATTGCTTGGCTGTCTGATCTGCTGGTTTGGATTGCAATGGGCGGGGATTGAGCACCCGATATGGGCGGTGATTACCGTTCTCATCATTTCCGATCCCGATGTCCGCACCACGCTTGCGCTTTCGCAAGCACGCGCCATCAATACGGCAGTGGGATGCATGATCGGTATGATCACGATCTGGCTCGTGGGATATTCGCCGGTTGCCAGTCTGTTTGGAGCAGCATTAACCGTCTTCGTGATCCTGATGATCGACCGTTATCCGGTCAATTGGCGTCTGGCGCCCGCAACCGTGGTGATTGTGATGGATGCGGGACGCTTTGCTCAAACGCGCAATGAAGAGCTTCTGCTCGCACTATCGCGGCTCATCGAGATAGCGCTCGGGTGCGTGGTCGCAATCATTCTGGCCTGGATTTACACCAAGCTTATTGAGAAGGTGCGCGCGCACCGTCAGCCTTCACGGCCTCAAGCAGAAGGCGAATAGCTTCTGCTGCCGAAAATCGCCGATCCCACGCGCACTGAAGTTGCGCCGAAACCGATAGCGGTTTCATAATCACCCGACATGCCCATGGAGAGCTTTTCAACGCCTGCGGCGCGGGCAAGCTTTTCAAGCAGTGCAAAATGCGGCCCCGGATTTTCATCTGCAGGCGGGATGCACATCAGGCCTTCGATGGAGAGGCCATGTTCGGTGCGGCAGCGTTCGACAAAGCTGACTGCTTCTTTTGGCGGGATGCCAGCCTTTTGTTCTTCAAGGCCGGTATTGACCTGCACATAGAGCTTCGGGCTTTTGCCCTGCTTTTTGATCTCGGCGGCTAAGGCGGCGGCGATCTTTTCGCGGTCGACGGTTTCGATGACGTCGAAGAGGGCCACGGCGTCTGCTGCCTTGTTGGATTGCAACGGTCCGATCAGATGCAGCTCGATGCCCGAATAGGCTTCGCGTAAGCCGGGCCACTTGGCTTGAGCTTCCTGAACGCGGTTTTCACCAAAGACCCGCTGGCCGAGATCAAGTGCCGGGCGAATTTCATCGGCTTCGAAGGTTTTTGAAACCGCCACCAGTGTTACGGAGCCCTTTTTGCGCAGCGCTTCTTTTTCTGCATTGGCAATCGCGGTCTTGACCGTGTTCAGGTTCGCACCAATATCTGACCCAATATCTGACATGGAATTCTCGCTTTCAGGCTTTTAAGTCCGCAAAAGGTTGACGCTCTCGCCAATACGTGGTGAAGGTCGCCATTAAATATCGACTCTCCTTATTGCATCACCTTCGTACGAGTAAATACGCTCATGGCATCCGAACGTTATAATCCGCGTGTGGCGGAAGCTCATTGGCAGAAAATCTGGGAAGAAAACCAGACTTTCGAAACCGACAACAGCGATCCCCGCGAGAAGTACTACGTCCTAGAAATGTTCCCTTATCCATCAGGGCGCATTCACATGGGTCATGTGCGCAACTATGCGATGGGTGACGTTGTTGCCCGCTACAAGCGCGCCAAGGGTTTCAACGTGCTTCATCCGATGGGCTGGGATGCGTTCGGTATGCCTGCGGAAAACGCGGCGATGCAGAACAAGGTGCATCCGAAGGAATGGACTTACCAGAACATCGACACGATGAAGCGTCAGCTGAAATCCATGGGCCTGTCACTCGACTGGTCGCGTGAATTTGCGACCTGCGATGTCGAGTATTACCATCGTCAGCAGATGCTGTTCATCGATCTGTTTGAAAAAGGTCTGGTGACGCGTAAGACGTCCAAGGTCAACTGGGACCCGGTCGACAACACGGTGCTTGCCAATGAGCAGGTGGTGGATGGTCGCGGCTGGCGCTCTGGTGCGCTGGTCGAACAGCGCGAGCTGACACAGTGGTTCTTCAAAATCACCGATTTCAGCGAAGATCTGCTGGCTGGTCTCGACACGCTTGACCAGTGGCCGGAAAAAGTCCGCGTCATGCAGAAGAACTGGATCGGCAAGTCGGAAGGCTTGCAGGTTCGTTTTGCGCTGAATGCGTCGACCGCACCTGCTGGCTTCTCAGAAGTTGAAGTTTACACGACCCGTCCGGACACACTGTTCGGCGCGGCTTTCGTGGCCATCTCTGCCGATCACCCACTGGCGAAGAAGCTTGCAGAAAACAATGCCTCGCTCACCGGCTTCATCGATGAGTGCCATCAGCATGGCACGTCGCTCGCAGCGCTTGAAACCGCTGAAAAGAAGGGCTTCGATACCGGCATCAAGGTCAAGCACCCGTTCGATGAGAATTGGGAACTGCCGCTCTATGTCGCCAATTTCGTGTTGATGGAATATGGCACAGGCGCTGTCTTCGGCTGTCCTGCACATGATCAGCGCGATCTGGATTTTGCCAATAAATATTCGCTGAAAGTTACGCCGGTTGTTCTGCCGAAGGGCGAGGACGCTGCAAGCTTCAGTGTGGGCGAAACGGCCTTTACCGACGATGGCGTGATGATCAATTCGCGCTTCCTCGACGGCATGACGCCTGAAGCAGCTTTTGCCGAAGTGGCGGAGCGTCTGGAAAAGACCGAGCTTGATGGCCGCCCGCAGGCTGAACGCAAAGTTCAGTTCCGTCTGCGTGACTGGGGTATTTCGCGTCAGCGTTACTGGGGTTGTCCGATCCCGATGATCCATTGCGAAAGCTGTGGCGTCAATCCGGTGCCGCGTGCCGATCTTCCAGTCAAGCTGCCGGATGATGTCGAGTTTGACCGCCCGGGCAATCCGCTCGACCGTCATGCGACTTGGCGTCATGTGAAGTGCCCGAAATGCGGTGGCGAAGCTCGTCGCGAAACGGACACGATGGATACGTTCGTCGATTCGTCCTGGTATTACACGCGCTTCACCGCGCCGTGGGAAAACGAGCCGACAGATCGTGCGATTGCTGATCGCTGGTTGCCTGTCGATCAGTATATCGGTGGTGTTGAGCACGCGATCCTGCATCTGCTCTATTCGCGCTTCTTCACCCGCGCCATGAAAGTGGCAGGCCATGTCGGTATCGATGAACCATTCAAGGGCCTGTTTACGCAGGGCATGGTGGTGCATGAAACCTATAAGGCCGATGGTCAGTGGGTTGCACCTGCCGATATCCGCATCGAAGACGTTGACGGCAAGCGCGTCGCAACGCTCATCGAAGGCGGCGCACCGGTCGAAATCGGTTCGATTGAAAAAATGTCGAAGTCGAAGAAGAATGTGGTCGATCCTGACGACATTATCTCGTCTTACGGCGCAGATACTGCGCGCTGGTTCATGCTGTCAGACAGCCCGCCGGAACGCGACGTCATCTGGACGGAAGCCGGTGCCGAAGGCGCGCATCGTTTCGTACAGCGCGTCTGGCGCCTGGTTTCGGAAGCTGCTGCTGGCTTGAAGGATGTAGCGCCGAAGGCTGGCACACAGGGCGATGCGCTCACCGTATCAAAGGCTGCGCATAAAACTGTACAGGCTGTTGGTGACGACATCGAAAAGCTCGCCTTCAACCGTGCCGTTGCCCGCCTTTACGAGCTGGTCAACACGCTTGCAGCGCCACTGCAGCAGGTTGCAGCCGATAAGGCTGACGACGAGCTGAAAGCTGCATTGCGTGAAGCGACCGAAATGCTGGTTATGATGCTTGCACCAATGATGCCGCATCTGGCTGAACAGTGTGCAATTGAACTGGGTGGCAAGATTGCCGGTCAGGAAACACTGGTCGCCCGCGCAGAATGGCCGAAGTTCGATGCGGCTCTGATCGTGGAAAACGAGATCGTTCTGCCGGTTCAGATCAACGGTAAGAAGCGTGGGGATTTGACAATCGCGCGCGACGCTGATCAAGCTACAATCCAGCAGGCGGTGCTCGAACTTGACTTCGTCAAGGCCGCGCTCGAAGGGGGCTCGCCGAAGAAGATCATCGTGGTTCCGCAAAGGATCGTCAATGTCGTTGCCTGATCGCTTTATTTCAGCATTTAAGGCCTTTCGTGTCGCAATCGCTGCTCTTGGAGCAGCGGTTCTGATTGCAGGCTGTACAGTGCATCCGCTTTATTCGTCAGGTGGTGCTGGTGGCACGATCGGTGGCAGTGCTGCACCCGATATGCGCAGCAAGCTTGCGTCGATTGCCATCGACCCGGCAGGCAATGTGTTCCAGCAACAGGTTCGTAATCGCCTGATCTTCCTTTTGGGAGGTGGTGCTGGCGAACCTGCTACTCCGAGCTATCGTCTCAGCCTTGGTCTCAGCGCAAATACCCTGAATGCCGTGAGTGTCGATATCGGCGATCAGACCGACCGTACCGGCCGTCCATCCGCTGGTATCGTGAAGGCTACGTCGAGCTACGTATTGCGTGACAAGGATGGCAAGCCTCTTGTTTCCGGCACACGTACCGCTGGTGCATCTTTCGACCGTCCGCGTCAGGAATTCGCCAACCTGCGCGCGCAGCGTGATGCGACCAAGCGTGCAGCTGAAGAACTGGCCGAGCAGATCTATCTCGCACTTGCAATACAGATGTCGAAGCTCTGAGCGCGTCAGCTTGATTGAGTTTGAAAAGGCGGCGCATCTTGTGCCGCCTTTCGTTTATCTAGGCTGAGGAAATCATGCGGCTCGTTTCATTTTCGGCAAAAGGCTATCGCTCGCTTCGGTCTGTCCGGTTTGATCTGGGGCAGGTCACGGTCTTTGTCGGTGAAAACGGCGCTGGAAAATCCAATCTCTATCGCGCCCTGCAGCTCGTGAAAGCTGCTGCAGAAGGCACATTCTCAACCGAGATCGTGCGCGAAGGCGGTATGCAATCTGCCATGTGGAGCGGCACTCGGCGCAAACATGAACCGCCGCGAATCATCCTTGAGGCTGAGTTTGAAGATGAACGCCTCGCTTCGCGCCTGTCTTATCGTGTCGAAGCAGGACTCCCGCCGCCGGTATCGGGCGCTTTTCCGTTTGAGCCGCAGATCAAGGAAGAGCAGCTCAATCTTGACACCGGGCGACGTCCGGTTGACCTGATGGATCGCAAAGGGCCAGCAGTTTTTGCGCGTGACGGGGAGGGGCGGCGAACTGAGCACCCGAGCCGCCTTTTAACATCGGAGAGCGGTCTCTCCGTCTTGGGACAGTCAGGGCATTATCCGGAGATCGGTGATCTCGCAGCGCAAATGCGCGGCTGGCGCTTCTATCATGGCTTCAGAAGCGACCGCGATGCACCGGTGCGTCAGCCATCAATTGCCGCAACCGCTGCGATGCTTGATGAAGACGGCAGCAATCTGGCTTCGGTCTTTGCGACGCTTGCCCATATCCGTCAGGATACGGTCGATCTTGATCATCTGATTGCCGATGCGCTGGAAGGTGCCAAGCTGGTCATTCCGTATCCGGAAGAAACCGCAACATTTGGCCTCAATTTTCCGGCCTTTCCGCCACGCGTATTTCGGCCGGGTGAGCTATCTGACGGGCAGATACGGCTGCTCGCGCTTGCAGGCGCGCTTCTGTCCTATCGGCTGCCGCCTTTGATTGCTCTGAACGAGCCGGAGGCCAGCCTGCATCCTGACATGATTCCATCGCTTGCGAAGATGATCGCGCGAGCTTCCGAGCGCAGTCAGATATGGGTGGTCACGCATTCGGCCCGGCTCGCGGAAGCCATTACGGAATATTGCGGCAGCAGGCCGATCCGTGTTGCCAAGCAAGATGGCGAAACTGAACTTGGATAAACAAAAACGGCGGACCAATGATCCGCCGTTTTACATTCTAATCAGTAGACTGATTAAGCAATTTTCTGGCCGGTCTTCGCCCAGTCGGCGAGGAAGGTTTCGAGGCCCTTGTCGGTCAGCGGATGCTTGACGAGTGCCTTGAGTGTTGCCGGAGGTGCGGTAACGACGTCGGCGCCGATGAGAGCTGCTTCCTTGACGTGGTTTACGGTACGAACCGAAGCGGCGAGGATTTCAGTGCGGAAATCGTAGTTGTCGAAAATGGTACGGATTTCAGCAATCAGTTCCATGCCGTTGACGCCCATGTCATCGATGCGGCCGATGAATGGCGATACGAAGGTCGCGCCTGCTTTTGCTGCGAGCAGAGCCTGATTGGCCGAGAAGCAGAGCGTCACGTTGGTCTTGTGACCATCGGAGGTCAGTGCCTTACAAGCCTTGAGGCCATCGAGCGTCAGTGGCAGCTTGATGCAGATATTGTCTGCGATCTTGGCAATGACGGCAGCTTCCTTCATGATCTGCTCATATTCTGTTCCAGCAACTTCAGCCGAAACCGGGCCCTTGACGAAGGAGCAGATTTCTTTTGTTACTTCGAGAATATCGCGGCCAGACTTGAGGATCAGCGACGGGTTGGTGGTCACGCCATCGACCAGTCCGAGGTCGTTGAGTTCGCGGATTTCCTTGACGTCCGCAGTGTCCACGAAAAACTTCATAACAGCGTTCCTCCATAATGAGCGCGGGGTGTTGTGGGAAACTAAATCCATTTAATTCCCGGAAGGTGGCTTTTCTTTAGCGCAAAGCCACGCCAAGGTCACGCAATCATGTCGAAAGATTCGCACGATATTTTGAGCCTTTTCGCGGAACCCACTCCGAGTGTGGTGCCGGTGCTTGTACCCATGCCCGCGGAGCGACCTTATTCTTATATGGTGCCGGAGGGAATGCATGTCCAGCCCGGTTCAATCGTGCGCGTGCCGTTGGGGCCGCGCGAGGTTGCGGGAATCGTTTGTGATGGCGCGACCGATGCTGTTGACGCCAAGAAGTTGCGTGCAATTTCTGAAGTTTTCGATTGCCCGCCTGTGGATGCTCAGATGCTGCGTTTCATGCGCTGGGCCGCCGATTATACGCTTTCGCCGCCCGGAATGGTGGCGCGCATGGTGCTTCGCGCGCCCGCAGCCTTTGATCCTGAGCCGAAAGTACCGGGGCTTCGTTACAATGGTCACGAGCCGGAGCGCATGACGGATGCCCGCGCCCGGGTGATGGAACTGGCACGCGACGGTTTGGCGTGGACCCGCTCTGGGTTGGCCCATGCCGCTGGTGTCTCGCTGACCGTTGTGGATGGTCTGAAAACGCAGGGCGTGTTTGAGGAAGTGATGCTTCCGCCGCCTGCTGTCGTTGCCACGCCGGATACGGATTATTCGCGGGCCACACTGTCGGAGGATCAGCAGGCTGCTGCCGAAATGCTGGCCGAATCGGTTGAGGAAGACTCTTTCTCAGTTTCACTGCTTGATGGTGTGACCGGCTCCGGCAAAACCGAAGTCTATTTTGAGGCCGTCGCCAAGGCGCTCGAGATGGGCAAGCAGGTGCTGATTCTTTTGCCGGAAATTGCGCTGACACAACAGTTTCTCGACCGCTTCCATGATCGCTTCGGGGCAAAGCCTGCCGAGTGGCACTCCGATCTTGCGCCGCGCACACGCGAGCGCGTCTGGCGGCAGATTGCGGAGGGAACCGTGCGTGTGGTCGCCGGTGCTCGTTCGGCATTGTTTTTGCCGTTCAAGGAGCTTGGCCTGATCGTGGTCGATGAAGAACATGATCCGGCTTACAAACAGGAAGACCGCGTTTTCTATAATGCGCGCGATATGGCGGTCGTGCGTGGCCATATTGGCGGTTTTCCAGTGATATTGGCATCGGCAACGCCTTCTATCGAAAGTCAGGTGAATGCCGATCAGGGGCGCTACAAGCGAATCAAGCTCTATGGTCGCTACGCGGAAGCGGCACTTCCGACACTGAAGACTATTGATATGCGGCGCTCTCCGCCTCCGCCGGGACGGTTTTTGTCGCCAGCCTTGACCGAAGCTGTGGGTAAGACTGTTGAGCGCGGCGAACAGGCGCTGCTGTTTCTCAACAGGCGGGGCTACGCGCCGCTCACGCTTTGCCGCGTCTGTGGTCATCGTTTTCAGTGTCTGCAATGTTCAAGCTGGCTGGTTGAGCATCGTTTTCGTGGGCAGTTGATGTGCCATCAGTGCGGCTATCATGAGCCGGTGCCGGAAGCTTGCCCGGAATGCGGTACGCTTGACCATCTGGTTGCTTGTGGACCGGGTGTTGAACGCATTGCCGAGGAAGTGGCTGCAACCTTCCCGGACGCGCGAATCATTGTTCTTTCGTCGGATATGGCGGGTGGCGTTAAGCGTCTTCGGCTTGAACTGGATGCTATTGCCAAGGGTGAGGCGGATATTGTCATAGGCACGCAGCTCGTGGCCAAGGGGCATAACTTCCCAAACATGACGCTTGTGGGCGTTGTGGATGCCGATCTCGGGCTTGCCAATGGTGATCCGCGTGCAGCCGAACGCACTTTCCAGCTGCTCAATCAGGTGACAGGCCGCGCAGGCCGAACAGGCCGCAAGAGCCTTGGTTTGCTTCAGACCTATCAGCCTGACCATCCGGTGATGCGAGCTATCGTCAGCGGTGATTCGGAAGCGTTTTATGCGCGGGAAATCGAAGAGCGCGAACGAAGTGCCCTGCCGCCATTCGGACGACTTGCCGCGCTGATTATATCCGCTGACAACCGGCCTGATGCTGAAAATCATGCGCGCGCGTTAAGGCGTGCAGCACCTCATTCTTCCGAGGTTTCGGTGCTTGGTCCAGCTGAAGCGCCGCTTGCACTGGTGCGTGGCAGACATCGGTTCCGCATCCTCGTTCACGGAACGAAAAGAGCGGATATTCAAGGGTTTATCCGTGCGCTTCTTGCAGCTGCACCCAAAGAGCGTGGCTCTATCCGGGTGCAGGTGGATATTGATCCGCAGAGCTTCCTGTAGCGTCCAAAGCTATGGAAACGCGTCGGGTTTTTCGCTATAGCGCTTGAAACCAAGAGGTGAAACGCAATGGAATTTTATCTCCCCATGACCACCGGCGAGTGGCTTGCCTGGAGTGCTGCGGTCGTAACGGCGCTAGCGGGACTGATCATGCTTTTTGCGCCGGGCATCACCATGAAGCTGCTGCGTTTTCAGCCAATCAACGCGCGTCCGGAAGCTTATAGCTCCATCCGCGCTGTTCTGGCCGGTCCTTATCTTGGGGTCGGGCTCGGTTGTCTCATCTTCGCACAACCTTTTCTCTGGGTTGTGCTGGGTGCCGTATGGGGATTTGCGCTCTTCGGCCGCTTCATTTCAATGATGTCGGATAAAAGCGCAACTTTTTACAACATCGTTGCTGCCATCATCGAATTTTTGCTTGCCGCCGGACCTTTGCTTTACGCTTTTGGTTTCGTCAGCTGAGAAGCCAGGTAAGGGCAGGGCGGAGGCGAGAGTCGAGGCCAAGTTGCCGTGCTAAAAAGCATCCTGCTTCATTAGTGGGCTTGGTTAGTAGTTTTCTAACCTAAAATTGCGGCAAAACTTACACAAAAGTGCGGGATTCGCGTGTTGCGAGTCCGGTTCGTCTATGCTAGACGGCAATCACATTTCGGTGTTGTCGCGCTCGCGCGTCAGGGGTTCCCCGGAAACATTCAATAAAATCATCTGCTTGGGCCTTTTGGTCCTGCTGAACTCCCAAAAAGATGGTTTCAACGTAGAGAGCAGGTTGTTCGTGGCAGAAACGTCTTCGCTCATTTCAGGTGTCGCACAGCGTTACGCCGGATCGTTGTTTGAGCTCGCGCTCGATGCAAAATCCGTTGCTGCTGTGGAAAAAGATCTTGGCCGTTTCGAGGCGCTTCTGAGCGGAAGCGAAGACCTGAAGCGTCTGATTTCCAGCCCGGTCTTCAATGCTGAAGACCAGCTTCACGCCATTGGCGCGATTGCTGACAAAGCTGGCATCAAAGGTCTGGTCGGCAATTTCCTGCGCGTCGTGGCGTCTAATCGTCGCCTGTTTGCGCTGCCGGGCATCATCGCCGCTTTCCGTGAGATTGCAGCTGAACATCGCGGCGAAGTTTCCGCAGATGTTATTTCTGCGCATGAGCTGACGAGCGCTCAGCAGAACGAATTGAAGGCAACGCTGAAGAGCGTGGCCGGCAAGGACGTGACGATCAATGTCACCGTAGATCCTTCGATCCTCGGCGGGCTTGTCGTCAAAATGGGTTCGCGTCAGATCGACACGTCCCTTCGCACTAAACTTTCTTCTCTCAAGCTTGCACTGAAAGAGGTCGGCTGATGGACATCCGCGCCGCGGAAATTTCCGCTATCCTGAAAGAGCAAATCAAGAACTTCGGCAAGGAGGCTGAGGTCTCCGAAGTCGGTCAGGTTCTGTCCGTCGGCGACGGTATCGCCCGCGTTTACGGTCTGGACAATGTTCAGGCTGGCGAAATGGTCGAATTCCCTGGTGGTATTCGCGGCATGGCGCTTAACCTTGAAACCGACAATGTCGGTGTGGTTATTTTCGGTGCCGACCGTGACATCAAGGAAGGCGACGTCGTCAAGCGTACCGGCGCGATCGTTGACGTTCCAGTCGGTCCAGGCCTGCTCGGCCGCGTTGTCGATGCTCTCGGCAATCCAATCGACGGCAAGGGCCCAATCGTTGCTACTGAGCGTCGCCGCGTCGACGTCAAGGCACCGGGCATCATTCCGCGTAAGTCGGTTCATGAGCCAATGTCGACCGGCCTCAAGGCTGTTGACGCTCTGATCCCTGTTGGTCGTGGTCAGCGCGAGCTGGTCATCGGTGACCGTCAGACCGGCAAGACCGCTATCATTCTCGATACCTTCCTTAACCAGAAGCCAATCCACGACAACGGCCCAGACAGCGAAAAGCTTTATTGCGTTTACGTTGCTATCGGCCAGAAGCGTTCGACTGTTGCTCAGTTCGTTAAGGTTCTCGAAGAACGCGGCGCTCTCGAATATTCCGTCGTGATCGCGGCTACCGCTTCCGATCCGGCTCCGATGCAGTACCTTGCACCATTTGCAGGCTGCGCTATCGGCGAATATTTCCGTGACAATGGCCAGCACGCTCTGATCGGCTATGACGATCTTTCCAAGCAGGCTGTTGCTTATCGTCAGATGTCGCTTCTGCTTCGTCGTCCTCCGGGCCGTGAAGCTTACCCAGGCGACGTATTCTATCTGCACTCACGTCTTCTTGAGCGCGCTGCAAAGCTTAACGACGAAAACGGCGCTGGTTCGCTGACGGCTCTGCCAGTCATCGAAACGCAGGGCAACGACGTTTCCGCGTTTATTCCGACCAACGTGATCTCGATCACCGACGGCCAGATCTTCCTCGAAACCAACCTGTTCTATCAGGGTATCCGTCCGGCTGTTAACGTCGGTCTGTCGGTTTCCCGCGTTGGTTCGTCCGCTCAGATCAAGGCCATGAAGCAGGTTGCCGGTTCGATTAAGGGTGAACTCGCCCAGTATCGTGAAATGGCAGCATTTGCTCAGTTCGGTTCGGATCTTGATGCTTCGACTCAGCGTCTGCTTAACCGCGGTGCACGTCTGACCGAACTTCTCAAGCAGCCACAGTTCTCGCCGCTTAAGACGGAAGAACAGGTTGCCGTGATTTACGCTGGCGTGAATGGCTATCTCGATAAGATCGCCGTCAACCAGGTTGGCAAGTTCGAAGCAGGTCTTCTTTCTTCGCTGCGCACCGAGCACAAGGATGTTCTCGACGCGATCCGCGACGAAAAGGCACTCACCGACAACATCAAAGCAAAGCTCAAGGCAGCGGTCGACGCGTTCGCCAAGTCTTTTGCTTGAACTTTGTGACGGGATGAACGGATGCCTTCACTAAAGGATCTGAGAAACCGTATCGCCTCGGTCAAGGCGACGCAGAAAATCACCAAGGCGATGCAGATGGTCGCCGCGGCGAAGCTGCGCCGTGCCCAGGAAGCTGCGGAGGCTGCACGGCCTTATTCGCAGCGCATGGGCGCCGTTCTCGCTAACATCGCGCAGAACGTGAGCGGTGAAGATGCACCGGCTTTGATGGCTGGTACAGGTAAGGACGACGTGCATCTGCTCGTCGTCGCTACTGCAGAACGTGGCCTTTGCGGCGGTTTCAACTCGCAGATTGCGCGTTATGCGCGTGATCATGCCCGCAAGCTCCTCGCTGAAGGCAAGACAGTCAAGATTCTGACGATCGGTAAAAAAGGTGCAGACATTCTGCGTCGTGAATTTGCTTCGTTGATCATTGACCATGTCAATCTGCGTGAAGTCAAACAGCTTGCTTTTGTGCATGCCGACCAGATCGGCCACAAGATCATTGAACTGTTTGAACAGGGCGCATTTGATGTCTGCACGCTGTTCTATTCCGAGTTCAAGTCGGTGATCGCACAGATTCCGACCGCACAGCAGATCATTCCGGCTTCGGCTGGAAATGCTGAGCAGGCGGATACTGCAGGCGATGCGATTTATGAGTACGAACCTGATCCTGCGGCGATCCTGAGCACGCTGATCCCGCGCAATATTTCGGTCCAGATTTTCCGCGCTCTGCTGGAAAATGTGGCGGGCGAAATGGGCGCGAAGATGAGCGCAATGGACAATGCGACGCGTAACGCCGGTGACATGATCAACAAGTTGTCGATCACGTATAACCGTCAGCGTCAGGCTCAGATCACCAAGGAACTGATCGAAATCATTTCGGGCGCGGAAGCGCTCTAATCGGAAGGTAAAAGGATCGATGGCAAAAGCAGCGACCCCGAAAACTACCGCCGCGGCCGAAGCGAAGCCAGCTGCGGCCAAGGCTCCAGCCAAGAAGGCTCCAGCCAAGACTGCTCCAGCTAAGGCGGCCGCCGCTAAGGCTGACGCAGCTCCTAAGGCAGCAACGACCGGTGCAGTAGGCAAGATCACTCAGGTCATCGGCGCTGTTGTCGACGTACAGTTCGAAGACGGTCAGCTCCCGCTGATCCTCAACGCTCTGGAAACCGACAACCTCGGCAACCGTCTGGTTCTTGAAGTTGCACAGCACCTGGGCGAAAACACCGTTCGCACGATTGCTATGGACTCGACCGAAGGTCTCGTCCGTGGTCACGAAGTACGCGACACAGGCAACCCGATCATGGTTCCGGTTGGCGAAGAAACGCTTGGCCGTATCATGAACGTTATTGGTGAGCCAGTTGACGAAGCAGGTCCGATCAAGACCACTGCACGTCGCGCGATTCACCAGGAAGCTCCTGAGTACATCGAACAGTCGACCGAAGCTGAAATCCTCGTAACGGGCATCAAGGTTGTTGACCTTCTCGCTCCTTACGCAAAGGGTGGTAAGATTGGTCTGTTCGGCGGTGCAGGCGTTGGCAAGACCGTTCTCATCATGGAACTGATCAACAACGTTGCTAAGGCGCACGGTGGTTACTCCGTATTCGCAGGCGTTGGTGAACGTACCCGTGAAGGTAACGACCTTTACCACGAAATGATCGAATCGGGCGTTAATAAGCTCGGTGGCGGTGAAGGCTCGAAGGCCGCACTTGTTTACGGTCAGATGAACGAGCCTCCGGGTGCGCGCGCTCGCGTTGCTCTGTCGGGTCTGACGGTTGCTGAAAACTTCCGTGACAAGGGCCAGGACGTTCTGTTCTTCGTGGACAACATCTTCCGCTTCACGCAGGCTGGTTCGGAACTTTCGGCACTTCTGGGCCGTATTCCTTCCGCTGTGGGTTATCAGCCAACGCTGGCAACCGACATGGGCGCGATGCAGGAACGCATCACCACGACGACCAAGGGTTCGATTACTTCGGTTCAGGCAATTTACGTTCCTGCCGACGATTTGACCGACCCTGCACCGGCAACGTCGTTCGCTCACTTGGATGCGACCACCACGCTGAACCGTTCGATCGCTGAAAAGGGTATTTACCCTGCTGTGGATCCTCTGGAATCCACTTCGCGTATGCTCGATCCAATGATCGTCGGTGAAGAACACTACAATGTTGCCCGTCAGGTTCAGTCGATCCTGCAGCGCTACAAGTCGCTTCAGGACATCATCGCCATCCTCGGCATGGACGAACTGTCGGAAGAAGATAAGCTGACCGTTGCGCGCGCTCGTAAGATCGAACGCTTCCTGTCGCAGCCGTTCTTCGTTGCTGAAGTGTTCACCGGTTCGCCAGGCAAGCTGGTTGACCTCGCCGACACCATCAAGGGCTTCAAGGGCCTTTGCGCAGGTGAATACGATCATCTTCCAGAACCAGCCTTCTACATGGTTGGATCGATTGAAGAAGCGATCGAAAAGGCGAAGAAGCTGGCTGCTGAAGCCGCTTAATGAATTGAGTTTTCGGCGGGCTCTCATGCCCGCCGAAAATGCCTGTTCATTTGTTTGAGTATGATCTTTTCCGGAAGCCGGTTTGCATTCGGGATCAAGCTCTAGAAATTTAAGTGAGAACCATGGCTCAAGCTTTCCAATTCGAACTCGTGTCGCCAGAACGCCTCCTGCTTTCCGCACAGGTGACGGAAGTCGTCATTCCGGGCAGTGAAGGCTACCTGACGGCTCTCGCAGGTCATTCGCCGCTGATGACGACGATCATGCCGGGTGTCGTTTCGGTGAAGCTGGGCGACGGCAAGTCTGACGCCTATGTGGTTTTTGGCGGCTTTGCCGACATTACCCCGCAGGGCTGCACCATTCTCGCGGAATCCGCCACGCATGTTGATGACGTCGATCCCGCTGATATTCAGAAGCGCATCGAAATTGCTCGCAAGCATCTTGAAGATGCTTCGACGAACGAACATCGCACGAAGGCAGAGATTTTCCTGCACCAGCTGATGACGCTGCAGGGTACGGTCCTTCCGGCCTGAAAAGGTTAGGCTTCGGCTACCCCAAGCGAATGTATAAGAAAGCGGGCTTCGGCCCGCTTTTCTTTTTTGAACTCTACTGTGAGCGGGAAATTATCGGTCAACTGGGCGACTGACCGTGCTTATACCATCACGCTTGCGTGAGTTTGGTATGATCGCTTGAAAACCGTGTGTTGGCCATTTATCTCATTAGTTAATTGTTAGGTCACTAATATAAGGCTTTCATTATGAGCAGAGCAGATCTCAGCGCGGAAATGATCGATGCCATGGCGAAGGTCAATCGTAGACTGCGGACACTATTTGATGCTCGGGTTAAAGAACGCGGCCTGACGCTGGCGCGTGCGCGCACCCTTCTCACATTGATTGAGCAGGAAGGCCTCTATCAGAAAGAACTAGCGGAAGTGCTCGAGATCGAGAACGCGACCATGGTTCGCCTGATCGACGGTCTGGAACGCCAGTCTTTTGTCGAACGTCAGGCGGTCGAAGGCGATCGTCGTGCCAAGCGTATTGTGATGACAGAAGAAGGCAAGTCTCTGGCAGAGCAGGTGGTGAAGCTTGCTGGCGATGTGCGTGCTGATCTGCTTGAAGGTGTTAGCGACGAAGAGCTAACTGTGGCTCTAAAAGTTATGCGCAAAATGTCCGACTCGATGAACAAAGCGCATTAACGCAGTTGTCGCTCTCAGTTTTGTGAATTGCCGTCACCTCTAAAGCTGAACTTTGCCATCATTCGAACATCAGCTAGCGCTTAATTTCATCCGTCAAATTTCAAGGCGGAGCGTTGGAGATGCGTTATTCGTCGCAGGCAGTTTTGGGCCTTTTGGCCATTCTTTCTATCGCTTCAGTTCAGACACTCGATATGAGTCACGGCTCCCGGCATTTTTATGCGAGAGCCGTAAATGATATCGGTACGGATGATGGTCTTATTTTCGATACAAGATCAACCACAACAGTGGACATGGACGCAGTGGCCCATGCGCGAAACGCCTTGGGCGCTGCCTGAGAACTATAGGCTTATGGTGCCAGCGTTCGCAGATAGGACATTAGCTCGCTAGCCGTGTCGCTCGCCCGGTCTGGTTCGCGGGAAATGATTGCTTCGATCAGCGTAGCATGGGCATTGGCAGAACCGGTGATGCCGGTTGATGGGCGTAGTCTGAACCAGAATCGACGGCTGTGGGTTTGCAGCGGTGCCGCAAGACGTGTGGCATAGGGATTACTGGCAGCTGAGCCGAGCACGATGTCGAAGGCCTTATCCGCATCTAAAAACAGCGAAACATCTTCTGACGGAATAGCCTCGCGCATTGCGTCGGCTGCCGCTTGTAAGCGTTCGTAGTCGCGCGGAGTGCCAAAGCGTGCGGCATCACGCGCCAAAACACGCTCGACACCTTCCCGGGCATCGAGCACTTTTGAGAAATCCTTGGGATCGATCTGCGTGATGGCGATGCCGGAACGCGGGCGGACTTCGACAAGCCCTTCCCAGGCGAGCCGTTGTATGGCTTCGCGGATCGGCGTGCGGCCCATTCCTGTCAGTTCAATCAATGTGCGCTCATTGACGACTGAGCCAGGTTCCAGTTCAAGCGTTACGATCGAGCGCTCCAGCAAACGATAAGCTTGCTCGGCAAGGCTTTCACTGCCCCAGCTATCTGTCAGCGCTGCGCTGCCTTTTGCAACTTTCTCGTGGACCCTTGCATGTTCCATGCAGATTGAAGCCTCATACTATGCGATTGACATCTTTTGACCCTACAGATATATCTCTGATATATCAATGATGGGCGGTGCGCCGTTAAAAAATAATAACAATGCAGGCGTTGTGCGAATATCATCGATAACGGGCTTTTTGCATGGTGTCATTCCAAAAAATGGATGGACAAAACCAGTGCAGCTGGCGTGAACTTACGTCAGCCTTATAAGCTAAGGCGAATATACAAGACCGGTCGGGAGCCGCGCATAAATGAAATTTGATCCCAGTAGGCAGCGCGACATCGTCATTATTGGTGGCGGCATTGTCGGCGTGGCTACGGCAGCACTTCTTGCCGAATCAGGGCGCGAAGTTCTTGTGATTGATCGAAGCGGGATTTGCGAAGAAACGAGTTCAGGGAATGCGGCGGCACTCGCCTTCTCCGACATACTGCCAATGGCTTCCAAAGGTGTTATGGGCAAGGTTCCGGGCTGGCTTATGGACCCGCTCGGACCTTTCACGATCCGCCCCTCTTACTTTCCAAAGATGATTCCTTGGCTTTATCGCTTCTGGCGCGCAAGCAGCGCGGAAGCTCTCGAGAAGACCACGGTTGCCCAGGGCAATATGATGCAGCTTGCGCAACGCGAGATGCTGGGACTGATCGATAGAGCGGGCTTACGCGACCGTTTGCAGGAAGATGGCAATCTGGAGCTTTATGAAAGTGAAGCCGAACTTGCTGCGTCGCAACCCGGTTGGGATGCAAAGGCAAAGGCCGGTATCGCTTATGAGCATGTGCGTGGAAGCCGCTTGAAGGAACTGCAGCCCGGGCTTGACCCTCGCTTTGTGGCTGGCACGTTTGTTCCGGGCTGGAAGAATGTCAGTGATCCGAAGCTCTTCGGTCAGGCTATCTGGGCATATGCTGAAAGCAAAGGTGCGCGTTTCCTTCATGCGAAAGTGAAACATGCCGCCAGCCAACATGGCGGTGCGACGGTTCATCTGGAGGACGGCACCGAGATAAGGGCTGCGCATCTGGTGCTGATGGCTGGAGCCTGGTCAAAGAATCTTGCGCAAGGATTTGGCGATGCAGTGCCGCTCGATACGGAGCGTGGCTATAACACGACGCTTCCGGTTGGCAGTTTTGATGTTAAGCGCCAGCTGACTTTCCCAGGCCATGGTTTTGTAATCACGCCGATGGCGACTGGCTTGCGTGTAGGTGGTGCGGTGGAGTTTGGTGGCCTTCAGTTGCCGCCCAATTATGCCCGTTCAGCTGCAATGCTGAAAAAGGCCTCCATGTTCCTGCCGGGATTGAAGATTGAGGGTGGGCGGCAATGGATGGGGTATCGACCGTCTATGCCAGACTCTATGCCCGTTATCGGTCGTGCCTCTGCAGGCGGAAATATCTATTACGGCTTCGGCCATGGCCATCTTGGCCTCACACAATCAGCGGCGACAGGCAGGATTATCTGTGACCTGATCACGGGTTCTGCGCCGGCTGTCGATATCGAACCTTTCAAGCCACAACGTTTTCGGAACTGACCATCATGGCAAGACATTCATTTTTCTGCGTCGACGGACATACCTGCGGCAATCCAGTGCGTCTGGTTGCTGGCGGTGGCCCGAACCTTGAAGGTTCGAACATGATGGAAAAGCGCGCACATTTCTTGCGTGAGTATGACTGGATCCGCACGGGTCTGATGTTCGAACCGCGTGGTCATGACATGATGTCCGGCTCCATTCTTTATCCACCGACACGTCCGGATTGCGATGTAGCTGTGTTGTTTATTGAAACATCCGGCTGTCTGCCAATGTGCGGTCATGGCACAATCGGCACTGTGACAATGGCTATCGAGCAAGGGCTTGTAACGCCAAAGACACCCGGAAAGCTCAACCTCGATACGCCTGCCGGTCTGGTGGCAATCGAATATGAGCAGAATGGTCAATATGTCGACCGCGTGCGGCTGACCAACGTTCCAGCCTTCCTTTATGCCGAAGGATTGGAAGTGGAATGCCCTGATCTCGGACCAATTAAAGTCGATGTTGCATATGGCGGAAACTTCTACGCAATCGTAGAGCCGCAAGAAAATTACAGCGACATGAAAGATTATTCCGCGCTGCAGCTAATTGCCTGGAGTCCGGTGCTTCGTCAACGCCTGAATGAGAAATATAAATTCCAGCATCCAGACCTTCCAGACATTAATCGTCTGACGCATATTCTCTGGACCGGCGAGCCGACACATCCTGAAGCTCATGCGCGCAATGCCGTTTTCTATGGCGACAAGGCAATCGACCGTTCGCCTTGTGGAACCGGCACTTCTGCCCGTATGGCGCAGCTTGCGGCCAAAGGAAAGCTGAAACCGGGTGATGATTTCGTGCATGAATCCATCATTGGTTCGCTGTTTCATGGCCGTGTTGAACGCGCCGTGGAGGTCGCTGGCGGCACCGGAATTATCCCTTCAATTGCCGGTTGGGCACGCATGACGGGCTACAATACGATCTTCATTGATGACCGTGATCCGTTTGCACACGGATTCACTGTTGCGTAAAACGGGTACGGTAGGCAAAAATAGGGAGACGCTCCCTATTTTTTGTCTGTGACGCGTTGGGGAAATTATGGAATAACGGGCCCGAATTAGGAGAAAAGTATATATACAGGGCCCTTTTTAGGGGACATAACTAGTTTGTGGAGGAATGAAGTCATTAGTCTTTTGTCTGAGACAAAAGGGGCTTGCATTCCTTTATACAGCCGTTAGGTGTAATTATCCGGGAATAAACAGAAGTCGCACGAAATAATGATGCGGCAATAATACCGGGTAGAGTTAAATGGGTGGCTTCTCGATGGAATATTTCTTCCAGCAGGTGATCAACGGGCTCGCGCTCGGATCGATCTATGGCCTGATCGCCATCGGCTATACGATGGTCTACGGCATTATCGGCATGATCAACTTTGCACATGGCGATGTCTTTATGCTCGGCGCCTTTATGGCGCTGATTGTTTTTCTAATCATCACAACATTCATCGGAGCGCTGCCAATTGCGCTCATGCTTCTGCTGATGATGGTTGTTGCAATGCTTCTGACGGGGCTCTGGAGCTGGACGATTGAGCGGGCTGCTTATCGGCCGCTGCGTGGATCGTTCCGTCTCGCGCCGCTGATCACAGCGATCGGTATGTCGATTGCATTGTCGAACTTCGTTCAGGTTACGCAGGGTCCGCGCAACAAGCCGGTGCCTCAGCTCCTGACTGGCTCCTACAATATCTTCGGAACCAACGTGACGATCTCGCTCAAGCAGATCGTGGTCATCGTGGTGACGGCGGTGCTGCTGACGATATTCTGGTATATCGTCAATCGAACATCGCTTGGTCGTGCGCAGCGTGCCTGCGAGCAGGACCGCAAGATGGCCGCGCTTCTTGGCATCAATGTCGACCGCGTTATTTCGCTGACCTTCGTGATGGGTGCCATGTTGGCGGCCGTTGCCGGTACGCTTTACCTCTCCTTCTACGGCGTTATTTCCTTTGCTGACGGGTTCATCCCTGGCGTCAAGGCGTTTACGGCGGCCGTTCTGGGTGGGATTGGCTCGCTGCCGGGTGCAGTGGTTGGTGGCTTGCTCATCGGTCTCATTGAAGCATTGTGGTCGGCTTATTTCTCGATCGATTACAAGGATGTTGCCGCGTTCTCGATCCTTGCCATCGTACTCATCTTCATGCCGTCCGGCATTCTTGGCCGTCCTGAAGTCGAAAAGGTGTAATCATGGCCGTACAAACAGGTTCACGCCCGGATTCCCTTTTTGCCCGGGCTATTCGTGAAGGGTTCATTGCCGGTCTTCTGGCTTTGGGACTTTTCATTCTGATCGTCGGTTTCAAGACCGATCAGAACATCAATAACGAGCTGGTGTTGCAGCAGCGCTGGGGGGCGCTGGCAATCCTGGTGGCTTTGGCGGCTTTTGGTCGCTTTGCCTTTATCGCGTTCCTGCAGCCCACGCTTGAGGCCCGCAAATTCGCAAAAGCAAGCCGCCCTGTGGTGGCTGCTGAAGCGCCGTCTTTCTTCCGCGCTCATTTCTCAAAAATTGGTGTGGTGTTTCTTTTCGTCTACCCGGTTCTGATCGTTACCATGCTTGGTTGGCAGGGATCGTTGAAGTGGGTCGACAATTTCGGCGTCCAGATCCTCATCTATGTGATGCTGGCCTGGGGCCTTAATATCGTGGTTGGCCTCGCTGGCCTTCTCGATCTCGGCTATGTCGCTTTCTACGCTGTGGGTGCATATTCCTACGCGCTTCTTTCGGCTTATTTCGGTTTGTCCTTCTGGATGCTGCTGCCGATTGCAGGCATTCTGGCTGCGACCTGGGGTGTTATTCTCGGCTTCCCGGTCTTGCGTCTGCGTGGTGACTATCTCGCCATCGTGACGCTGGCTTTTGGTGAAATTATCCGACTTGTCCTTATCAACTGGACGGATCTCACTAAGGGTACGTTCGGTATTTCCGGTATCGCCAAGGCAACCTTCTTCGGTCTGCCTTTCAATGCCAGCAAAGACGGCTTTGCCGCCTATTTCGGCCTGACATTCTCGGCTGCTCACTACAAGTTCTTCCTCTATTATGTGATCCTCATACTCGCGCTGATTACGGCTCTCGTTACGATCCGTTTGCGCCGTATGCCTGTGGGTCGCGCATGGGAAGCGCTGCGCGAAGATGAAATCGCCTGCCGTTCACTCGGCATCAATACCACCACAACCAAGCTCACCGCTTTTGCGACGGGTGCGATGTTCGGTGGTTTTGCGGGTTCCTTCTTCGCTGCCCGTCAAGGTTTCGTCAGCCCGGAATCCTTCGTGTTCCTTGAATCCGCAGTCATTCTCGCCATCGTCGTTCTTGGCGGTATGGGGTCGCTCGTCGGTATTGCGATTGCTGCAATCGTTATGATCGGCGGCACGGAAATCCTGCGTGAAATGGGCTTCCTGAAAGCTATTTTCGGCGCCAACTTCACACCTGAACTCTACCGTATGCTGATCTTCGGTCTTGCCATGGTGGTCGTCATGGTCTGGAAACCGCGCGGATTTGTCGGAAGCCGAGAACCGAGCGCGTTCCTCAATCAGAAGAAGTTGGTGTCGGGTGCCTTTACCAAGGAAGGGCACGGCTGATGGCGGAGACAAAAATTATGGCTGGCAATGGTTCGAAAGACACCATTCTTACAGTTGAGCATCTGTCGATGCGCTTTGGTGGTCTCGTCGCGATCAATGATCTGAGCTTCGATGTGAAGCGCGGCGACATCACAGCCATCATCGGTCCTAACGGTGCGGGCAAGACGACGGTCTTTAACTGCATCACCGGCTTCTACAAGCCAACAGGCGGTATGCTGACCATGAACCGGAATACGGGCGAAAAGTTCCTTTTGGAACGCCTGCCCGATTTCAAGATTACGCAGGATGCCCGCGTTGCACGTACGTTCCAGAACATTCGTCTGTTCTCGGGGCTGACCGTGCTGGAAAACCTGCTTGTCGCACAGCACAACGTGCTGATGCGTTCGTCAGGTTACACGATCCTCGGTCTTCTGGGTCTGCCGGGCTATAAGAAAGCCGCCAAGGCAGCGGTCGAAAAAGCGCGCCACTGGCTTGAGAAGATCAATCTCATTGATCGTGCGGACGACCCGGCTGGCGATCTGCCTTATGGCGATCAACGCCGTCTGGAAATTGCGCGCGCCATGTGCACTGAGCCAGAAATTCTCTGCCTCGATGAGCCGGCCGCGGGTCTTAACCCTCGTGAATCGGCAGAGCTCAACAAGCTGCTGCTCGATATTCGCAAGGAAACCGGCACGTCGATCCTGTTGATCGAACACGATATGTCAGTGGTTATGGAAATTTCCGACCATGTGATCGTGCTTGAATACGGCACAAAGATCTCTGACGGCTCACCGGAAGCAGTGCGCAACGATCCGCGCGTTATCGCCGCCTATCTCGGCGTTGATGACGATGAGATCGCAGAATTGATCGAGGAAGCGGACAAGCCGGGCACTGGCGATCCTGCAGACTTTATCGCAACTCAGCTTGCTGTAGAGGCAATCGAGGAAGAAAAGGCTGAAGAGGCCGTTCGTTTTGCAGGCGGATTGGCTGCAGCGCGTGATGGCAAGCCTGATAATCTGACGCTCATCAAGGGCATCGGTGAAGTCAACGAGAAGAAGCTCAACGAGCACGGCATCTATCATTTTGATCAGATTGCCGCCTGGACTGAAGCTGACATCGTTCAGGCTGAAACCTATCTGGAATTCGACGGTCGCATTGCCCGCGAAGACTGGGTGGGGCAGGCAGTACAACTTGCTTCTGGTCAGGCAACCGAGTTTTCAACCCGTGTTGAAGCCGGTGATGTCCCTACGAGCCATAAGACTGCTCCCGCAAAGGCAGCCAGAGCCCCTAAAGGCACGAAGAGCGCCAAAGCTCCGGCAAAGCCCAAGAAGGGAGCTGAATAATGACGGCTGACACTATGCAACCAAAGCAACCGCTTCTGGCCGTCGAAAAGGTCGAGACCTATTACGGCAACATCCGCGCACTCAAGGGCATCGACCTGACAGTCAACGAGGGTGAAATCGTAGCGCTGATCGGCGCCAACGGTGCTGGCAAGTCCACACTCATGATGACCATCTTCGGTTCGCCGCGCGCTCGTACAGGCCGCATTCTTTTCGGCGGCAAGGACATTACGTCAATGCCGCCGCATGAGATTGCGAAGCTACGAATTGCACAATCGCCGGAAGGTCGCCGCATTTTCCCGCGCATGACAGTGCTTGAAAACCTGCAGATGGGTGCGAGCCTCGATCATCAGCAATATTTCGAGGAAGATGTTGCTCTGATGTTCGAACTCTTCCCGCGTCTGAAGGAGCGTATCAATCAGCGTGGCGGCACACTTTCGGGTGGTGAACAGCAGATGCTGGCGATTGCGCGCGCGCTGATGGCCCGTCCGAAGCTCCTGCTTCTTGACGAGCCGTCACTGGGTCTTGCTCCTCTGATCGTCAAGCAGATCTTCGAGGCTATCAAGGAACTCAACCGCACGCAGGGTCTCACAGTGTTTCTCGTCGAGCAGAATGCTTTCGGTGCGCTGAAGCTTGCTGATCGCGGCTATGTTATGGTCAATGGATCAATCACAATGAGCGGCGCTGGCCGCGAACTGCTGGCTGACCCGGAAGTGCGTGCCGCCTATCTCGAAGGCGGAAGGCATTAAGGAGAAAAATCATGCAGGGAATTCTCTACGAAGAACCGTCATTCTGGCTGTTTTTTCTCATCACCTGCCTTCTGGGTGGCTGGGCTGCCTGGATGACAGGCCGTGCCTGCGCACAGACATGGCGGACCTATCCGCAGCTTTTGCTCTATCTGATCCCTTTGGGCGCAGCCGTGCGGTTTATCCACTATGCGCTGTTTGAGGGCACGCTGCTTTCGCTGCACTACTATCTGGTTGATGTGATCGTGCTGATGGTCATCGGTACGATCGGCTATCGTTATACGCGCACCAAACAAATGGTGCGCCAGTATAACTGGCTCTATGAAAAAGCTTCACCACTTAGCTGGAAGGCAAAATAATTCGAAGCTTCGCCGTGAGAGCATGTCCCCCAGAAGTGGAAACCGGTTTTGGGGGACGGCTTAAAAACAATAATTCAGAGCATTTTCTCTGATAAAATAGAAAACTCAAAATGCTCTGGCGGCGGAGCTTTTTTAAAAAGATCACGCTGAAAAACAGGTTCAGCGTAGATATTGCTGGCAAATCAGCAAGATAATAAAGCGATGCAAAAACATCGTTCGGGGTAACTATAATCGGGAGTTCAAGTAATGAAGAAATCGCTTTTCTCAGGCGTTGCTCTTGCAGCGGTGATGGCTTTCAGTGGCTCGGCTTGGGCAGATGTACTTTTGGGCATCGGCGCACCGCTGACTGGTCCAAACGCTGTGTATGGCGCGCAGATCCAGAAGGGTGCGGAAGCAGCCATCAAGGAAATCAATGATGCTGGTGGCATCAACGGCGAAAAGATCTCGATTACGCTCGGTGACGACGTGTCGGATCCAAAGCAGGGTATTTCGGTTGCAAACAAGTTTGCCGCTGATGGCGTGAAATACGTGATCGGCCACTTCAACTCCGGTGTTTCGATCCCGGCGTCTGAAGTCTATGCCGAAAACGGTATTCTCGAAATTTCGCCAGCAGCGACCAACCCGGTCTATACCGAGCGCGACCTGTGGAACACGTTCCGTACCTGCGGCCGTGACGATCAGCAGGGCATCGTTGCCGGTCAGTATATCTTCGACAACTTCAAGGACGCGAAGATTGCTGTGATCCACGATAAGACCCCTTATGGTCAGGGTCTTGCAGATGAAACCAAGAAGAAGCTCAACGAGCTCGGCGCCAAGGAAGCCCTTTATGAAGGCGTGAACGTCGGTGAGAAGGACTTCTCTGCACTCATCGCCAAGATGAAGCAGGCAGGCGTCACCGTCGTTTATTGGGGTGGTCTGCATCCGGAAGCGGGTCTCATCATTCGTCAGATGGCTGATCAGGGTCTGAAGGCTCAGTTCATTTCGGGTGACGGTATCGTTTCCAACGAGCTGGCTTCGATTGCAGGTCCAGCTGTTGAAGGCACGTTGAACACATTTGGCCCAGATCCACGCAACAACCCAGCCAATGCTGATCTCGTCAAGAAGTTCCGCGACGCAGGCTTTGAACCAGAAGCCTACACGCTCTACTCCTATGCGGCTGTTCAGTCTCTGGCAGGTGCTGCAAAGGCAGCTGGCAGCAACGACCCACAGGAAATTGCTAAGGCGTTGAAGGAAAAAGGTCCGTTCCCAACTGTGCTTGGTGATCTTTCCTATGATGCCAAGGGCGACCCGAAACTCCCAGGTTACGTAATGTATAAGTGGGAAAAGGGTGCAGACGGGAAATATAATTACATTCAGCAGTAAGTCTCTGTCTGTATTATTACGTCTCTAAGAAAAGTGCCCGGCTATATGCCGGGCATTTTTATTTTACGAAAACTTTAAATTCATGACATCATGCGGAAAAAGCATCAAATTTAGATATTAATGAGGATGGACAATACTGATCAAAGCCATTTTACCTAATGCAACGACATTGTTTGGCGTAAAGCACGGTTGGCAATTCGTTCCCTGGAGGAGGGGCGAGGGTGTCGGGAAGCGTTGGGTGCGTGGATTGTCAATTCATAGCATCAGGCCTGTCTCTCGCACGGGGTAAGAAAAACTCTCTTCCAGTGGAATTGGCGGCTCCGGAATTCAGTCCGGAGATCGTGGTTCAATGGGAGAATTGAAATGAAAAAGTCCTTATTCTGTGGTGTGTGCCTTTCCGCTCTGGTTGCGATGGGCGGCGTGTCGTTTGCTGATGTGCTACTTGGCGTTGGTGCACCATTGACCGGTGGTCAGGCGGCTTATGGCGACCAGATCAAGCGCGGCGTTGAAGCGGCTGTGGCAGAAGCCAATGCCAAGGGCGGCATGAACGGCGAGCAGATCACGATCGTTTATGGCGATGATGCTGCCGATCCACGTCAGGGGATTTCGGTTGCCAATAAGTTCGTCGGTGACGGCGTGCAATTCGTGATCGGCCATTTCAATTCGGGCGTCAGCATTCCAACCTCCGATATTTACGCTGAAAACGGCGTGTTGATGATTGCGCCGGGCACGACCAACCCAACCTTCACTGAACGCGAATTGTGGAACACCTTCCGTACCTGCCGTCGTGATGATCAGCAGGGCATCGTTGCGGGCAAATACATTGCCGATACCTACAAGGACGGCAAAGTCGCGATCCTGCATGACAAGACCCCTTACGGTCAGGGTCTTGCAGATGAAACCAAGAAGTCGCTCAATGCCAATGGCAAGGAAGAGACGCTGTATGAAGGCGTTAATCAGGGCGATAAGGATTTCTCAGCGCTGATTTCCAAGATGAAAGCTGCAGGCATTACTGCCGTCTATTGGGGCGGGATGCATCCGGAAGCAGGCCTTATCATTCGTCAGATGGCCGATCAGGGTCTGAAGGCACAGTTCATCTCCGGTGACGGCATTGTTTCCAACGAGCTGGCTTCGATTGCTGGCGATGCGGTTGCGGGTGTTCTGAATACGTTCGGCCCGGATCCGCGTGACGATGCAGCCAATGCTGATCTGATCAAGGCGTTCCGCGACAAGGGTTTTGAGCCGGAAGCCTATACCTTCTACGCCTATGCAGGTGTGCAGTCGCTGGTTGATGCAGCCAATGCTGCCGGAAACAACGATCCGCAGTCGGTTGCCGAAGCCATGAAGGCCAAGGGTCCGTTCAAGACGGTGCTCGGTGACGTCTCTTATGATGCAAAGGGTGATCCAAGCCTTTCACCTTATGTCATGTTCGAATGGCGCAAGGGCGACGATGGAAAATATAACTACTTCCAGAAGAAATAAGACTGAAAGAGGCAGACTCACTTTTCAAAGTGAGTTCTGAACAATGTTCAATTGGCTGAATGTACTATTTAGCCAGTAATACTGTGCAGATTGCCTCATATATTAGCAAAATTTGCTTCAAATTTTGGCAGGATGCCCGACTTTTGGTCGGGCATTTTGTTTTTGTATCGCAGTTGCACAGTTTGTTTGCGCTTGCTTAGATTGCAGGCTAATCAAAGCCATACCGATCATTGCAGTGTGGGAGTTCTGCCTTGTCCATCCGTAAAATTCTGGTCGCCAACCGTTCCGAAATCGCTATCCGCGTGTTCCGTGCAGCCAATGAGCTTGGCATAAAAACGGTGGCCATATGGGCAGAGGAAGATAAACTCTCACTGCATCGCTTTAAAGCAGATGAAAGCTATCAGGTCGGTCGTGGACCGCATCTCGCGCGTGATCTCGGACCGATTGAAAGCTATCTGTCGATTGATGAAGTCATCCGCGTTGCCAAGCTTTCAGGTGCTGATGCCATTCATCCGGGCTATGGCCTTTTGTCGGAAAGCCCCGAATTTGCCGATGCTTGTGCTGAGAACGGCATCATTTTCATCGGCCCAAAGCCAGAAACCATGCGCCGTCTCGGTAACAAGGTAGCTGCGCGTAATCTCGCAATTGAGATTGGCGTTCCGGTTGTGCCTGCGACCGATCCGCTGCCGGACGATATAGCGGAAGTGAAGAAGCTCGCGGCCAAAATCGGCTATCCGTTGATGCTGAAAGCATCATGGGGTGGCGGTGGTCGCGGTATGCGCGCCATTCGTGCCGAGGAAGATCTTGATCGTGAAGTGACGGAAGCCAAGCGCGAAGCCAAAGCAGCTTTCGGCAAGGATGAAGTCTATCTCGAAAAGCTCGTCGAGCGTGCGCGTCACGTTGAAGTGCAGATTCTGGGCGATACGCATGGCAATGCGGTTCATCTTTATGAGCGCGATTGCTCGATCCAGCGCCGTAACCAGAAGGTTGTGGAGCGTGCGCCAGCACCTTACCTGAATGATGCGCAGCGTCAGGAACTGGCAGGCTATGGCCTGAAGATCGCCCATGCCACCGATTATATTGGTGCGGGTACGGTCGAGTTCCTTATGGATGCCGATACCGGTGCGTTTTACTTCATCGAAGTTAATCCGCGCATTCAGGTGGAGCATACTGTCACGGAAGAAGTGACGGGTATCGATATCGTCAAGGCGCAGATTCATATTCTGGAAGGCTATGCTATCGGAACGCCGGAATCAGGGGTGCCGGAGCAGAAGGATATTCGCCTGAACGGTCATGCGCTGCAGTGCCGTATCACCACCGAAGACCCTGAGCAGAATTTCGTCCCGGATTATGGACGCATTCAGGCCTATCGCTCGGCTTCGGGCTTTGGCATTCGTCTCGACGGTGGCACTGCCTATTCGGGCGCGGTCATCACACGCTATTATGATCCACTGTTGGTGAAGGTCACGGCGTCCGGTTCGACGCCGATTGAAGCCATCCGTCGTATGGACCGCGCATTGCGCGAGTTCCGTATTCGCGGTGTCGCGACGAACCTGACCTTCGTTGAAGCGATCATCAATCATCCGCGTTTTCAGTCGAATGACTATACGACGCGCTTCATCGATACGACGCCTGAGCTTTTCACGCATATGAAGCGTCAGGATCGTGCGACCAAGCTTCTGACCTATGTGGCTGATGTTACCGTCAATGGTCATCCGGAAACCAAGGGCCGTGCTGAGCCATCGCAGGATGCGGCGAAGCCAATTGTGCCGTGGTTTGGTGATCGTCCGGTGGTCGATGGCACCAAACAGTTGCTGGACAAGCTTGGACCGCAGAAGTTTGCCGAATGGATGCGCAATGAGAAGCGCGTTCTGTTGACCGATACGACCATGCGTGATGGCCACCAGTCATTGCTGGCAACCCGCGTGCGTACCTATGATATTGCGCGTGTGGCCAATGCCTATGCGCAGGCGCTGCCGAACCTCTTCTCGCTTGAATGCTGGGGCGGTGCGACCTTTGATGTGTCGATGCGCTTTTTGACGGAAGATCCGTGGGAACGTCTGGCAATGGTGCGCGAAGGCGCGCCAAACATCCTGCTGCAAATGCTGCTGCGCGGTGCGAATGGCGTTGGCTACAAGTCCTACCCGGACAATGTGGTGAAGTATTTCGTGCGTGAAGCAGCGCGCGGCGGCATGGACCTGTTCCGCGTGTTCGACAGCCTCAACTGGGTTGAGAACATGCGCGTATCGATGGATGCGGTGCTGGAAGAGAACAAGCTTTGTGAAGCGGCCATTTGCTATACGGGCGATATTCTCAATCCGGAACGCGCCAAATACGACCTTAAATATTATGTCGATCTGGCCAAGCAGGTTGAAAAGGCTGGTGCGCATATCATCGCTCTCAAGGATATGGCGGGTCTGTTGAAGCCTGCGGCGGCACGCGTGCTATTTAAGGCACTACGCGAAGAAACCGATCTGCCGATCCACTTCCACACCCATGATACGTCGGGCATTTCGGCAGCAACGGTGCTTGCAGCGGTTGATGCCGGTGTCGATGCGGTTGATGCGGCAATGGATGCCTTCTCCGGCAATACATCGCAGCCATGCCTTGGTTCGATTGTCGAGGCGCTGCATGGTTCGGAACGTGATCCGGGTCTGGACACGGAAACGATCCGCCGCATTTCCTTCTATTGGGAAGCAGTGCGCAATCAGTATGCGGCCTTTGAAAGCGATCTTAAGGGACCGGCTTCGGAAGTGTACTTGCATGAAATGCCGGGCGGTCAGTTCACGAACCTGAAAGAGCAGGCCCGTTCGCTGGGTCTTGAAACCCGCTGGCATGAAGTGGCACAGGCCTATGCCGATGTGAACCGCATGTTTGGCGATATCGTCAAGGTCACGCCGTCCTCTAAGGTGGTGGGTGACATGGCGCTAATGATGGTCTCTCAGGACCTGACCGTTGCCGATGTTGAAAACCCGGACAAGGACATTGCCTTCCCGGATTCGGTTGTGTCGATGATGCGCGGCGATCTCGGTCAGCCGCCATCGGGCTGGCCTGCATCGTTGCAGAAGAAAGTGCTGAAAGACGAAAAGCCTTTCACGGTACGTCCCGGTTCGCTGCTTCCAGCCGCTGACCTTGAAGCCGAGCGCAAGTCGATTGAGGAAACGCTTGGTCGCGAGATCACGGATCAGGAATTTGCTTCCTACCTGATGTATCCAAAGGTCTTCACCGACTATGCGGCGGCACAGGAAAACTATGGTCCGACCAGTGTTCTGCCAACTCCGGTTTACTTCTATGGCTTGAAGCCGGAAGAAGAAGTTTTCGTTGACCTCGAACGCGGCAAGACGCTTGTGATCGTCAATCAGGCGATGTCAGAGACCGACGAGAAGGGTATGGTCACTGTGTTCTTCGAGCTCAATGGTCAGCCGCGCCGCGTGAAGGTGCCAAACCGTGCCAAGGGCGCGTCGGGTGGCGTAAAGCGCAAAGCGGAACTGGGCAATGACAAGCATGTCGGCGCGCCGATGCCGGGTGTTGTGTCCACGGTTGCTGTCGCACAAGGCCAGAACGTGAAGGCAGGTGATGTGCTGCTTTCCATTGAAGCCATGAAAATGGAAACGGCTCTGCGTGCAGAACGCGATGGCTCGATTGCCGAAGTGCTTGTGCGCCCCGGCGAACAGATCGACGCAAAGGATTTGCTTGTCGTTTACGCCGACTGATCCAGCTTTCACATCATAGAATGATTGACGCCGTCCCCTGTAAAGGGTGCGGCGTTTTCTTTTGCTTGCATGGTCATAAAAATCTGCTATGCACGTTTCTACCGATTCATGCATGTTTGTGCATGGTAACAGGAACGATCGATGACAGAGCTATTACTGGACGAAAGACAGGCGCGCATTCGAGCACTGCTTGAGCAGTCCGGACGCGTATTGGCGAGCGAGCTTGCGGGGTCATTCGGAGTTTCGGAAGACACGATCCGCCGTGACCTCCGCGAGATGGCGGCGGCGGGGCTTTGCAAGCGCGTCTATGGCGGTGCTTTGAAGGCAGCTCCTTCTTACGCGCCGCTCGCAGAGCGCGATACGGAAAGACCGGAGGCCAAGACGACTCTTGCCGCCGCGCTGGCTGCTCTCATTGAGCCGAACATGACGGTGTTTCTGGATTCCTCCTCAACCAATCTGGCGCTTGCGCGTCTTTTGGCTGATCGGGGTGATGTGATCACCGTTGTCACCAACACGCCCTCCATTGCTGCTATTGTTCTGCAGTCAGACAAGATCGACGTCGTGATGATCGGTGGCCCTATTGATCGTCGCGTGAGTGCGGCGGTTGGTGCGCGCGCTTTGCGCGATGCGGAACTGGTGCGGCCTGATCTTTGTATGCTTGGTGTCTGCGGCTTTTCAGCGGAAACGGGCATCACAGCGCTTCATCTGGAAGATGCAGAATTCAAGCGGGTTATTGCCGGGCGCAGCCGCAAGGTGGTTCTGGCAATCACCAGTGACAAGCTCGGCACAGTTGCTGCGCACGATGTCATACCCATTGAGGCGGTCAATGTTATGGCTGTCGAGCAGGATGCGAATGAAGATGTGCTTGCGCCCTATCGGGCATCGGGCATGACGATTATACACGCCGTAGAAGGGCGTGACTGAGGACATGATGGAACAGACGGCCGGACGAAACGATGCGCTGAATGACCGTGCGCCAATTGTAACCAGAGAGCGTATCGCTGTGGCGCTGCTCTTTCTGATGAATGGTTATATCTTTGGCGGCTGGGCGCCGAAAATTCCCGAATTTGCAGGGCGTCTCGGGCTCGATACCAGTGGCATGGGATTGATGATCCTCGTCTTCGGTGTCGGCTCTCTGTCGATGATGCCGGTGGCCGGTGCATTGTCCGCACATCGCGGTTCGGGCGCCGTCGTCAAGCTGTTTGCAATCGGACTTATCCCCGCTTTGCTGATTATTGCGCTTGTGCCGAATATCGTCACAGCTGTGATTGTCATGTTCTATTTTGGCGGCATGATAGGTGCGATGGATGTCGCAATGAACGCCAATGCGGTCGCCGTTGAGAAGAACATGCGCCGGGCTATCATGTCGTCCTGTCATGCTTTCTGGAGCCTTGGCGGACTGATTGGTGCCGCGACCGGTGGCTTTCTCATCGCGCATGTCGGCTCGACTATTCATGCGCTGATTGCGACCGTTGTGGCAGCAGGATTGCTGATTTTTGCATGGCCTTCGATTGTCGCGGACAAGTTTCATCATCCAAGCGGCGAGAAGCAGAAGCTGGTGCTGCCGCGCAATGCGCTGCCATGGCTTGTCGGCATTATCGCATTGTTCTCGATGATCCCGGAGGGCGCGATACTTGATTGGGGCGCATATTATCTGCGCGATGAAATGGGTGCGTCAGTTACGGTCGCTGGTTTTGGCTTCGCAGCTTTCTCCATGACCATGGCGATCATGCGCTTTGCAGGCGATATTGTCCGCGACCGTTTCGGCGCGATCAACACGCTGCGCTTCTGCACATCGATTGCTATTATCGGCATGGTGATTGTCGGCCTGTCGAGCCACCCTTACGCGGTGATCTTTGGCTTTGCCATTTGCGGTATCGGCATTTCCAACATGGTGCCGATAGCCTTCTCGATTGGCGGCAATCTGCCAGGCATCAATCCAAGTGTTGGCCTGTCGATTGCCACCACCATGGGCTATTCCGGAATGCTGGTTGCGCCTTCGCTGATCGGCTTTGTCGCCAAGCATAGCGGCTTCAGCGTCGTGTTCCTGTCATTGCCTGTGCTGTTGTTAGTCGTGCTCGCTTTCTCAGGACTGGCAAAATATGCGGATAGTTCGCATTAAAGCATTTCCAGCAAAAGTGCGTAGCGGTTTTGCGTAGGATAATGCGTGGAAAAAATACATCGAGCGATTATTGCTCGATGTTTATTCAGCGGTCCAGCCGCCCTCGACCGGGAGGGCGGCACCATTGATCTGCGCTGCGGCATCCGTTGCAAGGAAGGCCGCAAGCGCACCGATCTGAGCAGTGGTCACGAATTCCTTCGTCGGCTGTTTATCGAGCATGACTTCGCGGATTACTGTTTCGCGATCCATGTTATGAGCTTTCATCTGATCGGGTATCTGCGCTTCGACAAGCGGGGTCAGCACATAGCCGGGGCAGATGGAATTGGCCGTGATCCTGGCAAGGGCAAGTTCAAGTGCCAGCGTTTTTGTGAAGCCGACAATGCCGTGCTTTGCTGCCACATAGGCCGACTTGAATGGCGAAGCGACAAGTCCATGCGCTGATGCGATGTTAATGATCCGGCCCCAGCCAGCTTTTTTCATATGTGGTATTGCAGCCGCTGACGTGTGGAACGCCGAGGTCAGGTTGATTGCAATGATCCGATCCCATTGCTCGGTCGGAAACTTTTCGACCGGTGCCACATGCTGGATGCCGGCATTGTTGACGAGGATATCGGCACTGCCCAAGGCTTCCACGCTCTTTTCAATCAGCGCGCGGCAGTCATCAGCTTTGGACATATCGGCGCTGACATAGATCACGCTTACGCCATGTTCTGCGGCGATTGTTTTTGCCAAATCGTGGTCTTCGCTACGGTCCGTGAAGGAGTTGATCACAACATTGTGCCCAGAACCCGCAAGCGCGTGGGCAATGCCAAGTCCGATGCCTGAATTGGAACCGGTGATAATCGCGGTTTTGCGGGCATTCGCATTTGGCATTTTTTATCTCCTCCTCTGGAATCATCCCATAATGAGGAGGCGACAAGGCGTCGGCAAGTGATTATATAACAACAAAGCGAGGCGGTCAGGCGTTGACAATTGCGCCTTGCTACGCCACCTGAAAGCAGGCCCGTACCAAGAGCAGTTCCCGATGCGTGAAATATGGTTTCCATCGGCAATTGCGGCAGGACAAAAGAACAGAGCACAATGTCTTCCGAGACCGTCAGCTATTTTTCGCATCCATTTCCCCGTCGCCAATCCGTTGGCGTGAGCGTTGGCGGAGTTATCGTTGGCGGCAGTGAACCTGTTGTTGTCCAGTCGATGACCAATACCGATACGGCTGATATCGATGGCACTGTAGCGCAGGTTGCAGCTTTGCATCGCGCGGGTTCCGAGATTGTGCGCATCACGGTGGATCGTGATGAATCCGCTGCTGCCGTTCCAAAAATTCGTGAGCGTCTTGAACGCCTCGGCATGAATGTGCCGCTGGTCGGAGACTTCCATTATATCGGCCACAAGCTGCTCGCTGATCATCCGGCCTGTGCGGAAGCGCTCGCAAAATATCGCATCAATCCAGGCAATGTCGGCTTCAAGGACAAGAAAGACAAGCAGTTCGCCGATATCGTTGAAATGGCGATCCGTTATG
>NZ_DAMBKZ010000018.1:0-87958 GCF_032066345.1 Brucella sp. | reverse complement strand
CATTCTGTCGCTTGCGACGATCGCCGCCCTCGGTGAGCGCCATATAGACCCCACATCAGCTAACTGTCAACGAACATTCATAAAAAAATACAAAGTTTCTTTCCACAGACAAAACCAGGCAACTTTACCAAACATTAAGCAGCAAGATGGGCTGATTCCTGCGGGACGCAACGAAAGCGCGTCGATATGACGGGACGCAACATGTCTAATTCCTGTTTTTGGACAGAGCCTTTCCAGGGCAAAAATTCTACGGCTACGTGCCAATTAAATACATGAAACAGAAACGGTCGGAATGTGTTGGCGCAACTCTCGAACGCAATGGCAGCGCACGAGGCCCTGGCGTTTACTCCGCACTGTCGTTCACTTAGTCGCTTGTCAGTTTCACGCATGAAACGAGCATTGATGACCAGACGGCTTTGCCCTAACAGGTTCAAGCCTCAGTCTGTTAAAGAGCGTGCAGATTGGCGGCTGACCAAGAGCAGATTTTTCGGCAGGGTAATGACCTGGCCAAAGATTGTATCGAACACAAGGACAAGGAAACTGATCATGACCGATAACGCGATCGAAGCAGCAACACAGCGGATTTATGAATCACTTGCGGCGGATAACGTGGATATTGATCTCCATATTGCCAGCCTGAAGGCCGCAATGGCGCAGGCAGGCAAGAAAGAAGTTGTTCTCGACCCAGGCAAACTGGTCCAGAGTAATCGTTCGGGCCGCAAGCTTCTTCAGGCTTATTTTCGCCAGCGTGGCGTGACAGTCAGCTATCTCGCATCGTAGAATGTGCCATGACGGAAGCCCGAACAAGATAGGCTCGGACCCGATTGTCGACGCAAGCATTGGCATTATCCGGGGCGCAAGCGAAATGCAGCGCCCGCTGACGACCACTGACACGGCCCAGGCCGGAGAAGATCTGATCTATTCCCCAGGCAATAAATGGGCGTAATCTTCCTGCAATCCACGCCGAGCAAACCGTAGAAGCGAAACGATTGAGGACTATTGCGTGCGCCTGTTGCTGGTCGAAGATGAAATACAGATGGCGGAAGCGCTCCGCGTGGCTTTGGCGCGTTATGATATGATTGTCGATCACGTCACCGATCTGGAAAGCGCCGAGAACGCGGTGGATGACCATGTCCATGATGTCATTGTGCTTGATCGTCAGCTGGCCAGTGAGGATGGTTTGAATCTTTTAAGCTACCTTCGCAAGAAATCCTACAATATTCCGGTCATCGTGGTGACCGCCCGCAGTGCGATGGAGGAACGGGTCGCCGGTTTGGATCAGGGCGCGGACGACTATCTGGGAAAACCGTTCGCTGTCGAAGAACTGGTGGCGCGTTTGCGCGCGCTTCTGCGACGACCACCGGTCATTGCGCCTCTGGTTCTAAGTGTCGGCGATCTGGTCTATTTGCCTGGTGATCGAGAGGCGCGGGTTCAGGGTCAGACTCTGGACTTGCCACGGCGCGAATTGCTGGTTTTGGAATCGCTGATGCGCCGGCAGGGAAGAACGGTGTTAAGACGCGTTCTTGAAGAAGCCGTCTACAGCTTCGATGACGAAATCCAGTCCAATGCGTTGGATTCTCATATTTCACGTTTGCGAAAGAAACTGAGCGAGGCAAAGGCAGGCGTCGAGATTCACGGCATCCGTGGTGTTGGCTATCTGTTGCGGGCGCTGCAATGATCCGCTTTCAACGCAACTCCTTGCGCCGAAGGCTGATCTGGCAATTGCTGCTGTTCCAGGCGGGGTTTCTGATCCTCTTTGTGCTTGCTTTTGTCGCCTATCTGATAGGCGCGAAGGATGGCGGCGCCCTGGTTGACCCTGAAATCACCGAAATCGCAGCGCGGGCCATCATCCGGGACGATGCTGGAAAGCTTGCGATCGTCGAAACGTCGGAGCTGATAGCCATGCGTGAATCTGCGCCCGATCTTTGGTTCGTTGCCCGGAGTGATAAAGGAGAAGTGGTACAATACGGGCCGGTGCCTGCGCTTTACCAGGATTTTGGTGATATTCTTGATCGCATCACTTTCGCTGATATTCGTGACAATCTGAATTCTTATTTTCTCTCCGCCGTCATCCGAAACGTCAAAGGCACGGCCGGACATTTGACGATCATGGGCAAAGGGAATTTGCTGAGCATGACATTTGTCGTGGTCGTCCTTTCAAACCTGCTCACTATTCCTATTCTGGGCGTGCTTGCGCTGATTACGGTGTTTGCCATTCCGTTCATCGTCAAGCGTGGGTTTGCGGACATATCAAATGTGGCGGCACAGGCGGAGCTGATCGATATCGACAGTCGCGGCATGCGTTTGTCCGATCAGGGCGTCCCGGCTGAAGTTCGCCCGCTTGTGGAAGCAATCAACAGAGCATTGCGGCGCCTGGATGAAGGCTATGAGCGACAGCAAAGATTTATCCTTGATGCAGCGCATGAGTTGAGAACGCCGGTTGCGATCCTGCAGACCCGGATCGAGGGCATGCCGGAAAGCGATTTCCGAACCCGTGTGCTCGCCGATGCGGCGCGGATATCCGCCCTTTCCGAGCAGCTGCTTGATCTGCAGCGCATTGATAAAGCGACGACGACGTTCAAGCCGGTCGATCTGACATGCTTGTGCGAAACAGTGGTCGCAGATCTCGCTCCGATCGCCATCGCTGGCGGATATCAGCTGGCTTTGCTTGCAAGTGATAACCGTTCGAGCGTCATGGGAGACGAAGGTGCTCTGCAACGGGTTTTAACAAACCTCGTTCAGAACGCGATCCAGCATGCCGGCAGACAAGGAACAATCTGGGTGAAAGCCAGTGATCCAGGCGCCATCGAAGTATCGGATGAGGGCAACGGGGTTCCAGACGGGGAACGTGAACGCATTTTCGAGCCGTTCCACCGCGTGCAATTAACCGATCGTGGCGCCGGTCTGGGACTTAATCTGGTCAAGCAGATCGTCGCTCGCCATCATGGCTCGGTAACGGTTGGCGAGAGCGCAAGCGGCGGCGCGTCGTTTCGAGTGACACTCCCGCTCGCAACCCGACACGACTGATGTTCAAAGTGCTGTTTCAAGGTCTTCGAATGGATTGTTGCGCTGTCGCAATTTTTCGTGGTGACAGTTCCTACCGGCCCGTCTGGAAATCACCTTGCCGCGCGTTCTGCGGGCGACCATGCGAAAGGATTGGTTGAGATGCGCACGCTGGCTTTTTTGATTTTTTGGGCAGGCATCGGTTCTTGTCTAGCCTGTGAACCCGCCAGCATCGACTGGCAGCATTTTTTTGCTCAGTACGATCGCAATGGAAATGGGCAGATTTCTGAACGTGAATTCAAGCGCGTCAGCGGCTTTTTCCCGTATCACTGGCCCAATCGGCCAAATCTTAGCCACCGCGAACTTTTTGCAAGGCTTGACATCAACCAGGACGGCGCCTTGGACCAGGACGAACTTTCAGGCGTCTACACGCTGCTCTCCAATCCTTACCTTGGACTACCGGATTGATCTTTTTTTAAAAACTGATCAGGCAAGCTCTTTTTGCAGAACGGTTTCCAGCCATTCAATAAACACATGAAGTCGCCGCGAAAGATGCTGCCGATGCGGATAGAGCAAGGTCATGGGCATGGGTGCTGCCTGAAATGCCGGCATGACTTCCAAAAGTTCCTTTGAAGCCAAGTGGTTCTTCACATCATAGGCCGGGATTTGGATCAGTCCGAGCCCGGCCAGACAACAGGCGATGTAAGCTTCAGCGCTGTTCACAGTCACGCGCCCCCTCATCGGAATATGGTGCAGCCCGGTTTCATCAACCCATTCCCAATCTTCGACGCGCCCGTTGCTGGGCGATGCGTAGTTTACAGCCCAATGATGCTGAAGGTCATCTGGCACGCAAGGCATTCCATAGCGCGAAAGATAGTCGGGTGCTGCGACATTGATCAAAGGAAGGTGGCCGAGCGGACGAGCAATCAGCCCGGAGTCGGCGAGCGGGCCCACGCGCAGCACGCAGTCGACATTGTCTTCGACCAGATTGATTGCACGGTCGCTTACCCCGAGCTCGACATCGATATCCCTGTAACGATCAAGAAAATCCGCAAGAGCAGGCGCAATGATGAGACGGCCTATTCGACCGGGAACATCGATACGGATCTTGCCTGACGGCTGCGAGCGGACTTGACGAAAGAGATTTTCGGTCTCCTCGACATCAGCAATGACGCGTTGGCAGCGCTCATAAAAGGCGAGACCATCATGGGTTGTGGAAACATGTCTGGTTGTCCGGTGCAGGAGCCTTGTGCCGATCCGGATTTCCAGCTCGCGCACCGCAGCCGATACGGATGAGCGCGGCACACCCAATGTCGCTGCAGCGCGTGTGAAACTGGCGCAATCGACCACGCGGATAAAAATGCGAAACAGATCAATCCGATCCAAAGCGGCTCCCATTCCCTATTGTGCAGATTCTCTGACAAGTCTTGTCAGATTACGGTGCTTTATCTTCCATTTCCAGACGATACCTTGTTCGGGCAACTGCGACGCATGCAGGTTACCGCCTTTTATCTGGAGAAATGAACGATGATTGATCACAGCATTGAGGGAAAAACAGTTCTCATCGCCGGCGGCGCAAAGAATCTTGGCGGGCTGATCGCACGCGATCTCGCAAGCCAGGGCGCCAAGGCTATCGCCATTCACTATCATGATGCTTCCGCAATGTCTGAGGCGCAGCAAACTGTGGCGGCAATCAAAGCATGCGGTGCCAACGCAGTGGCTCTTCAGGGCGATCTGCGCACAGCTGCAGCCGTTGAGACGCTTTTTGCGGAGACTATTTCAGCGATTGGCAGGCCCGATATCGCCATCAATACGGTGGGCAAGGTATTGAAAAAGCCGATCCTTGAGATCACGGAAGCCGACTATGATGCCCTGAGCGCAATCAATGCCAAGGCGGCCTTTTTCTTCATCAAGGAGGCGGGGCGTCATCTTCAGGATAATGGAAAACTTGTCACGATCGTCACATCCCTGCTTGGCGCCTTCACGCCCTTTTATGCTGGCTATGCCGGCACCAAGGCACCGGTCGAACACTTTACCCGGGCAGCTGCCAAGGAATTTGGCGATCGCGGGATCTCAGTCACAGCGATCGGACCGGGTCCGATGGATACGCCATTTTTCTATCCTGCAGAAGGCGCTGATGCGGTGGCTTACCACAAAACTGCGGCGGCGCTCTCGAACTTCTCCAAGACCGGCCTGACCGACATTGCGGATATCGTGCCCTATATCCGTTTCATGGTCTCGGATGGCTGGTGGATGACGGGTCAGACCATCCTCGTCAATGGTGGCTACACCACCAAATGAGTGTCGAGCAGCCTTCAGACCTTCCAAGTTCCGTTTGCTGCCACGCCGCTTGACCATCGAAGATCTGCCGTCTCCAATGGAATTGCGAAACGGTTTTGTGAGCACGTCTGACGCGATCAGAACTCTTGCAGAGCTCTGATATCTGAAGGAAGGGTGGCAAGCGCGCGGGTTCCACGCGCCACGCCTCAGCCTTCCTCTAGCAGGGTTGCGGCTGCATCTGGCGGCGCCCAAGAACGACCAGACCCAGAGCGAGCAAAGCAGTCACACCGCCTGCAACAGGCACAAAGGCGTAACTCACACCTGCCTTGATCACCGCACCACCAATGGTTGCACCGATGGCGTTGCCAAGATTGAACGCTCCGATATTGATGGATGAGGCAAGTCCGGGCGCCTCGGAAGCCGCCTGCATGACCCGCATTTGCAGAGGAGGAACGATTGCAAATGCGGCGACACCCCAGATGACGAGCGTGATGCTTGCGGAAAGTGAATTCACCAATAGGAGCGGTGACAGAAGCATCACGGCGGATAAAAGCGCGAGAAAGAGAATTGCTGCGCCATTCAGCGACCAGTCAGCAGCGCGGCCGCCGATATAGTTGCCAATTGTAAAACCCAACCCGATCAGAACAAGCGACAGCGTCACGAAATTATCGGAGGCGCCGGTCTCGGCCTTGAGGATCGGTGTGACATAGGTGTAGAGGACGAACATTGCACTGGCACCCAGCACCGTTGTCAGCATCGGCAGCACGACATCCGGACGGCGCATTACCTGCAACTCGCGGCGGATGTCTGGCCTCTGGCTAGCCTGGCCCTTTGGCAAGGCCGCAGCCAGTCCGGCAATGGTCAGGAGACCCAGCAGCGCTGTCCCGCCGAATGCTTCACGCCAGCCGATCTGCTGACCGATCCAGGTGGCAACTGGCACCCCGCCGACATTGGCGATGGTCAGTCCCATGAACATGGCAGCGACCGCTCTTGCCCGCTTTTCCGGGGCGACGAGGCCGGCGGCGACCACGGCACCAAGACCGAAATAGGCACCGTGGTTCAAGCTGGTGATCACACGTGCAAACAGCAGCGTCCAATAGCCCGGCGCCAAGGCAGATATGATATTGCCCAAAGTGAAGATCACCATCAGGGCAATCAGTGCTGAACGCTTGCCAAAACGCGAAAACACAAGCGTCATAACGGGTGCACCAATCATGACACCGACCGCATAGGCGCTGACCAGCAGACCTGCAGAGGGAATCGACACGTCCACGCCTACGGCGATGACCGGCAGCATGCCCATCGGTGCGAATTCAGTGACGCCAATCGCGAAAGCGCCCGTCGCCAGTGCCAGCAACGGCCAGTTAAACCGGCTTCCTACCATTTTAAACCTCGATGATTGATTTTTGGGCGCCCGACGGCGCGAGAAAGTGAACCCTGCTCCGAGATAGATCGGCAGGGCAGAATTGACAATGCAACTACAAAGCATATGTTTTATGAATTGATTTCATAGGTGATGCAGATGGATAATCGTGCTGGAGAGATGGATGTGTTCTTACGTGTTGTCGACACCGGAAATTTCTCCGAGGCGGCGCGGCAGCTGCATATGGCGCCCTCGTCTGTGTCAAAGTTGATTAGCCGTCTTGAGGCGCGATTGGGCGTTCGGCTTCTGGAACGATCCACCCGCAGTCTTTCCCTGACGGCTGAGGGGCGCCGATATTACGAGCGCGGCCAGGGATTGCTTGCAGACCTCGACGATATCGAGCGCGACGTCTCGCGCGGTGGACGGGGCACAGGCGGTCTTGTTCGCATTACATCATCGGTCGGTTTTGCGACCGTCGCAGTCGAGCCATTGCTGCCTGAATTCTGGCGGCTGCACCCCAATATCGTCGTGGATCTGTCATTATCGGACGAAGTGATCGATCTCTATCTCGACCGGACCGATGTCGCCTTTCGCATCGGCGTTCTGGGCGACTCTTCTCTGACTGCCACCAAGCTGGGAACCGCGCGGCGCAGGATCGTCGCCTCCCCCCATTATCTGGAAAGACATGGCACGCCCGCGACCCTCCGGGAATTGGGCGCTCATCAATGTCTCGGTTTCAATTTCCGACGCTCAACCCAAGTTTCTGCATTGCGCAATAGTCGTCGGACGCTGGATAGCGTGACCGACCAGCGCCTGCTTGCCAATAATGGCGAGACGGTGAGGCGAATGGCGGTATTGGGAATGGGCATTGCACAATTGGGCGAATATCATATCCGTCATGAGCTGAAATCCGGTGCCCTGGTTGAAATCCTGACAGAGGAGACGAGCGGCGATACGGAGGATTTACACGCCGTGTTCATGGGCGGCGAACGCTTGCCACATCGGGTCCGGATCTTTCTCGATTTCATGGTTCCCAGATTGCGTCATTATCTGGCGACAGGAGGAGGGGAACAGAGACGATAGACGAGCGGCCCATTTGCTCGCTGCCAAGCCAGGCAGTCCTGGCACAATCATGCCAGGACCAATTTGCATCAAGCGAGAACGCCTGCCCTGCTTTCAGCTCAGGGTCAGCGCAGGGTGATAGCGTTGTCGCTCAGGCCGGCCTTCAGGGTATCAATGATATCATTCCTGGTCTGATAAAAATCGCGCGAGCTTGCCCAATATTCGATGCGCAAGGTAATTTTGTCGGCGGTGAGATCGTCTGACATGACGCGCGGAGCGGGGTTGCTACTAACCCGCTGATCGGATTTTATGATCTGCGCGACGGTCTGTTTTACGGATTGGATATCGCTATCTGCAGCAACAGCAATGGATAACAACTGGCGACGCTGTGCTTCGCGGCTGAAATTGGTGATCGGCGTGTTCCACAAAGTGGAATTGGGCGCCATCAGATAAAGTCCGTCTTCAGTTTTAAGTTCGGTCGCAAACAGACCGACTTCGGAAATCGTACCTTTTACCGAGGCAGTCTCGATATATTCGCCGACCCGGAATGGCCGTAGCACCAGCAACATGATGCCGGCAGCGATATTCTGCAGTGTTCCTTGCAATGCCAGTCCTATCGCCAGACCTGCAGCACCCAGCGCCGCGATGATAGAGGCTGTCTGAACGCCGAACTGGCCGAGAACCATCACCAGCACCAGCAACAGCAGGGCATAATGTAGAACGCGTGAGAAAAAGCGCGCCAGCGTCTCGTCGATGCCACGTACATTCGACAGACCCCGATAGGCCCAGCCACTGAGAAAACGGGCGATCAGCCAGCCACCGACCAGCAGGATAATGGCACCCAGTAAAGAGAGACCATATTGAATTGCCAGAGCCCATAATTGTCCAAGTCCGCTAGGCACAGCGGTAAACGCATTCGTCATCTGTTGATCCATTCGAAAATCTACTCCTTGAAATCTGAAACCGTTTGAATCCTTCAATATATTCCGTGCATGACCGCGTCGTAATGCTCTTCAATTGCGGCGGTACAATTGCAGGATTTCTTTCGCAATGCCGTCTCGTCTTGGATTGTGACCACGCCCCTGCCGGTGGAGATAACGCCTTCAGCGCGCAACTGGCCGATGGTGCGTGTGACGAATGTCCTGCCGACACCGAGCATTTCCGAGAGTTGATCATGGGTCAGTTCAAAATGATCGGAACTGGTTCGTGCGGCCGCTGCCAGCAACCATTTGGCGGTGCGTTGGGTGATTGTATGGGTGGCATTGCAGGCGGCGGTCTGAAACACCTGAGCCATCAGACAGTCGGAATAGCGGGCAAACCAGTGCCGCAAAGCAATGGATTCCGTCTTCACCTGTTCAAGCGCTGCGGTTTTGATACGATAGAAGCGACCCGGATTGCGCACCAAAGCGGTGGCATAGGCTGGCAGACTGCCATTGGAAACGATGCCACCGATCGCACCTTCCCGGCCAATCAGCGCGATTTCTACGGCTGGATTGTCATCATCGACCCAGCGCTGAAAACTGGCCATCGCCGGACCGCAGGGAAACCAGGTATGGACGACATCATCACCTGCTTTATGCAGGATGGTTAAGGCATCAAGCTCGAATATCATGGTGTGAGGGGCTAGCTTTTGACGGTCACTCTCGCTCAACATCATCAAAAGAAGATTGTCGGAGAAATCTTGCAGCGCCTGAACATTCATTGAAATCCATCCCTATTTCATGCAGAGCGTCCATTAGTGGACAGACGATAACCTCCGCCTATGTTACTTTTAGACATAACATCGATAACTGATTGGAAAATCTGAAATTGCTGATCCCTGGAATATTTCAAGACGAGTAGAAGCAGACTGGACGACACAGTTGCCGCGATTGAAACCCGTCACTCCCACCTTCTTCCCCGCCAATAAACATTGTTCCTCATTGTCTTTGTGAGAAAGTGTGCCGTCTGAAATGTCCATATCCGAGCCTGTCAATCTAACCAATTGCGATCGAGAACCTATCCACATTCCGGGCTCAATTCAGTCACATGGTGCAATGCTGGTGATTGATCCGTTCCGTCAGCGTTTGATGTATGCCTCATCCAACGTCCCTTCCCTAACGGGTTATCAGGGTGATTTGATCCCTGGCATGGACATTTCTTTGATTGTTGGCGAAAAAAATGCCCATGATTTTCGCAATGCGGCCGCCAAGGCGCGCGAGCCAGGCCTGTCTTCGATCATCATCGGATTCCGGTTGCCGGGCGTTGCGGGTCTTTTTGATGCAATGGTTCACACGCATCAGGGCAAGACATTTGTCGAGTTTGAACGCTGCCCGGATCGTGGCCAGACCGCAAGGCAGGCGCTCGATCTGACCCGATCCGTCATCCATCGCCTTGGCCGGGAAGACAGCGTCGAACGGGCTGCTTCGGTTGCGGCAAAACTTGTCCGGGCCATGCTCGGATATGACCGGGTGATGGTTTATCGCTTTTTGCACAATGGCGCGGGTCGCGTCATAGCCGAAGCGAAATCATCCGCACTTGGCAGCTTTCTCGGACAACATTTTCCTGCAAGCGACATACCGGTGCAAGCGCGGAAACTCTATATCAGCAATACGATAAGAATGATCTCGGATACGGCCTCGCGTCCTGTGGAGCTCATACCAGCGCTCGAAGTGGGTGCGGATCCGGTCGACATGTCTTTTGCGCAATTGCGCAGCGTTTCGCCAATTCATTGCCAGTATCTCAACAATATGGGTGTAGCGGCTTCACTTTCGATATCGATTATTGTTGATGGGGCGCTCTGGGGCCTGATTGCCTGTCATCATGACACGCCCAAAGTGACCCCATTGCCTTTGCGCATTGGCGCTGAACTGTTTGGGCAGTATTTCTCCTTGCACATAGCCGCCTGCGAGCGCAGAGCGACACTCCGGGCCGCAGCCGAGGTGCGGACCAAACTTGATGAACTTGTGTCTCGGTTGAGCACAAACAACTCGATGCGTGACGATCTGATCGCGCAATTGCCGGAATTTGCCAAGCTTGTCTCCAGCCATGGCGCAGCGCTGTGGATGAATGATCACTGGTTTCAGACGGGGGATGCACTGGATGAGCAGACCACCCGCGCGCTGTTAGAGATTGCCAAGAAGCAAGCCCCCGGTGATGTCTGGTCGACTGCGCATCTGGGAAGCCATCTTGACCACCCTATCGCAAATGTTGCCGGAATGATCGCCATTCCGCTGTCCGTCACCTTTGGGGAATATCTTGTTCTGTTCCGCAACGAGGAGGCACATCAGGTCGAGTGGGCTGGTGAGCCGGCCAAGACCGTTGTGTTAACACCGTTTGGGGAGCGGCTGACACCGCGCGGCAGTTTTGAGACCTGGCGCGAAGATGTGCGCGGGCAATCCACGCCGTGGACTGAGGTCGATCTGTCGGTAGCCCGCGCCATTGCCACCTATTTGCGCGATGTCATCCTTCGGCAGAGCGAGATTTCGGAAAAGGAACGCATTCGCACCGATCAGCGCCGCCGTATCTTAAATGCAGAACTCAATCACCGGGTTAAAAATATCCTGTCGCTTGTCAAATCCATCGCCCGACAGACCGGGATGGGTGCTCAGAGTGTTGAAGACTACGGGCAAACTCTGGAAGGGCGGCTTCGCGCGCTCGCCTCGGCGCATGATCAATCACTCGATGGCTCAAAGAGCGGCCTGATTGGCACTTTGGTTGAAACCGAAGCTGATCTTTATCGCGATAATGCAGCTCCGGACAAAGTGATCATAGAAGGCCCGCCTCTTGGTCTCGATCAACGGGCCTATGGTGTCCTTTCGCTTGTGATACACGAGATGATGACCAATGCTGCCAAATATGGCGCGCTTTCCACGCCGCTGGGTCAATTGCGCATTCACTGGAAACTCTTGCCCACGGGAGAATGCGAAATCAGCTGGCTTGAAACCGGTGGGCCGGTTGTCGTGCAACCGACACGCACCGGATTTGGCACAAAGCTCATCAGAAGTTCTTTCGAATACGATCTGCGCGGCAAGGTACACATTGAGCACCGATCGACAGGGTTGTTTGCCACTTTTGTGATTCCGGCGAGCTCAGTCGCAGCTGCAGATATTGAGCAGCCCGATGTTAAAGCGATGCAGGCACCCGCGCTCTTGCCGCTTGATCATGCATCCATTCTGGTTGTCGAAGACCAAAGTCTGATTGCGATGGATGTGGAGGACACGTTGCGGTCGATGGGTGCTGAGGATGTCCGGCTTGCCGGTGATCCAGAGGAAGCACTGCAAATGTTGCTGACATTCCGGCCGCAAGTGGCAATTCTTGATTTCAACCTTGGTTCGATCACCTCGGAGACAGTTGCAGAACAGCTCACGGCATTGGGGATACCCTTCATTTTCATGACCGGTTATAGTGATCATTCCTCTATTCCCGAAAGCCTCAGACAGATTGATGTGGTGCGCAAACCCATCAATGACGTCGCGCTCTCTGCAAAGCTCTCTGCTGCTCTTAAAAAGCCAAAAAACGGCCTATGATCCTCTCTCATCCTGGCCTTGAAGGTGGCTTACAGCATGCGTGAGCCCGCATCCATGCTGCTATTTGGAACGAAAACGCTGTTGACCTAGACATGGAAAGGCCGATCTGCAACCGGTCGTAACAAGACCGGTGCAGTGTGCGGCCGCATGCGTCTTCGGGTAAGACATCAGCACAGCCGTTTCATGCCTGCGCGATTTGCAGATGTGCCAACCACCGACCCCGCCGATATGAGGGGCAAACCAGCAACCCATCGGCCTTATCGCCAAGCAGTATGGCGAATTTGTCATTGTCTTATCAAAGACCGCGCAGCAGTTTGAAGGCGATGAACCACATCACGAAGCCGATGATTGCTTCAAGAATGCGCCAGGCATGCGGGCGGGCAAAGATCGGTCGCAGCCAGACGGCTCCATAGCCGAGCGTGAAAAAGAACAGAAATGAGCCGGTGACAGCACCGGCCGCAAATTCGAACTGCTGCCCCGGGAACCGTGTCGAAATTGTTCCGAGCAAGACAACAGTATCCAGATAGACATGCGGATTGAGCCAGGTCAGCGCCAGACACATGGCAATGGTTCTGGTGAAACTGGTTGCCGTCGCCTGTTCAACGTCCAATGCGCCTGATGAACGAAGTGCCGCGTAAAAACTCTTGAGCCCATACCAGATCAGAAAGGCCGCACCGCCATAGCGCATGACGGGATCCACAAAGGGCAGAAGCGTGACGATTTTCTGGAAGCTGGTGACACCGATGACAATCAGCACGGCATCGGAAAGCGCGCAGGTAAGACTGACAGCGAAGACATGTTGCCGGCGAATGCCTTGGCGCAGCACAAAGGCATTTTGTGCTCCAATGGCGATAATCAGACTGAGCCCAACGGACAGGCCCGTGATGTAGATTGCTGGATCCATCGGTGCATCTCTTTCGAAAACAAATCGAGAATGCCATAGACGCCGGAATTGCTTTAGCCTAATTAAATATCCTAATGCAAGTTAAGGGCAACTAACCCATGATCGACTATGCCGCGCTGCGGGTTTTGCAAACCATCGTTCACTGCGGCAGCTTCGAACGCGCCGCTCAGCTGTTGAATGTCACACCGTCGGCGGTCTCCCAGCGCATCAGGCAGCTTGAAGAACGTGTCGGAACGACGCTTGTGATCCGGGCGACCCCCTGTGTTGCAACAGAAAAGGGCGAATGGCTTTGCAGACACATGGAAAATGTCGGCATTCTTGAAACCGAGCTTTTCAAAAACCTGCCTTCCCTTGCCCGTGAAACCGACGCCTGCCAGCAGGTCACGCTCCACATCGCCGCCAATGCCGATAGTCTGGCGACCTGGTTTCTCACAGCCGCTGCCGCATTCACAAAGACATCGGATTATCTTTTAAAGATTTCAACAGATGATCAGGAGTTTACCGCAGATTGGCTCGCACGCGGCCAGGTTATTGGCGCCGTTACAAGCGCAGAAAAGCCGATAGCCGGCTGCAAGCGCCTTTCCCTTGGTAAACTGCGATACCATGCAACAGCCAGCCCAGAATTTGTGGCGCGTAATTTTCCTGCGGGCGTGACGGCCAAAGCGCTCGCCGCAGCCCCTTCGTTGACATTCAATCAGAAGGACCGTCTGCAATCGAGCTGGATCAAACAAACCTTGGGCGAAGACGTGCAGGGGCCTCTCCACTGGCTCCCCTCCAGCCACGGATTTGTCGATGCATGCCTGATGGGAATGGGCTGGGGCATGAATCCTGTTCATCTGGTCAAGGATCATCTGGCGACGGGACGGCTCGTGGAGCTTCTTCCCGCTCAAACGCTGGATACGCCTTTGTACTGGCAGATCAACCGGCTCGCGGCAGACCGACTGTCGCTGTTGACCAAAACGATTGTCGCGGAAGCCGGGCGCGCACTTCTTTAAGCACGATCGATTTTACAGCAGCATGATTGCAGATCAGCCGTGTGAGAACGCTACGGGCGTGCAGCCTCGCGAAAAATTGAGCCGGGAATGACGGCGCGGCGGCGCTTATTTATCGTTAGAATCCATCAACGCGTTGAAGTTGTGAAAAAATCTTCTAAGCATTGTGCATCGATTTAATTTTACAGCCTTTGGCTTAAAAGATGAAAGAGGCGATGAATGGTTGCTCAATCCAGGTCGGTGCGGATCATCAAAACCGTGATCGAGACCATCCGTCCACAGTTCAATATTGAATTGTGGGACGGGACGCGCATCGGCAATTTCGATGGGGCTGCCTTGGTTATCAATGATCCGACGATCGTTCGACAACTTCTCCTCAAGCCAAATTACGATTCCCTGATCGACATCTGGGTTTCGGGCCGTGTCGATGTCAGGAGTGGCACTATTTTTGATCTGGCCAATGCGAAGATTGACGGAAAACTCAAGCAGCGCATCAAGGAATTGCCAAAATGGCAGTTGTTGAAGGACCTGCCGGCGCTTGTTTTTGCTGGAAAATCAGCCGCGCGGTCGGCAGTGGTTGGTAAAGCACCTTTTGTCAGCGGCTCCAACAAGGAGGCGATCACCCATCACTATGACGTCTCTAATGCCTTCTACCAATTGTTCCTTGACGAGCGCATGGTCTACACATGTGGCTACTTCACCGACTGGGCCAATGACATTGACCAGGCACAACAGGACAAGCTCGAGCTCATCTGCCGCAAGCTGCGACTTCAGCCCGGCGATCGTCTGCTCGATATTGGTTGCGGCTGGGGCGCTTTGCTTATCTATGCTGCGCAAAACTATGGCGTTGTGGGAACGGGTGTCTCTCTGTCGGAAGCGCAGACGGCATTGGCGCGCGAGCGCATTCGGGCCGCAGGTCTTGAAGACAGGATCACCATCCACGTCAAGTCCTATGCTGAACTTAATGATCAGTTCGACAAGATTTCGTCGGTGGGCATGTTCGAGCATGTTGGCATTGAAAACTACGACACCTATTTTACGGCCGTGAACAGGTTATTGCGGCCGGGTGGTCTTTATATGCACCACGCCATCACCCGTCGCATGAAGCGGAATAAGAAAGCCTTCAATCGCAAGAGTGCCGAGCATCTCGCATTGGTGAAATATATTTTCCCCGGTGGGGAACTGGATCATCTGGGCATGACGATCGAGAATTTGGAAGGGCACGGCTTCGAAGTTCACGATGCTGAAAATCTGCGTGAACATTATGGCCGCACCTGTCGACTATGGTGTGAGCGGCTCAGCGCCAATTTCGAACAGGCGGTCGCTGAAGTCGGCTATGCGAAGGCGCGCCTATGGGTGTTGTATCTGGCGGGTTGCGCCCTGGCTTTTGAACGGGGTACCGTTCAGATTAATCAGACCGTGGCTTCCAAGCGGAAACGCGGCATCTCAGCCGTCCCGCAAACACGCGAGGATATCTACCACGATTTTCGCAGCGGCGAGAAACTGCGCTCCGGATCCTGAGTGAAACAAGCCCTCTTGAATGCCAACAACAAGAGGGCTTTTTTCTTAGTTCTGCTGCATCACATCACGCCACAGGTCGATGCTTCCTTCACCGGCATGACGGTCGATCTCCTTGAGTTCTTCGTCAGAGAATGCCAGGTGGTTGAGCGCATCGAGCGAGTCATCAAGCTGCGCGACCGTGCGCGCTCCGATGAGAGCGGAGGTTACACGCGGGTCCCGTAGCACCCAGGCAATCGCCATCTGTGCCAGAGATTGGCCTCTGCTTTGCGCGATCTTGTTGAGTTCTCGCACCCGCGCAAGATTGTCTTCGCTCAGCAGTCGTTCGTTAAACGACCCGCCCTTTGATACGCGTGCATCGGTGGGGACACCGCCAAGATATTTTGATGTCAGGAGACCCTGTGCCAAGGGCGAGAACGCAATGCAACCGGTTCCCAGATCATCGAGTGTTGCGAGGAGTTCACCTTCCACCCAGCGGTTGAGCATCGAGTAGGACGGCTGATGGATCAGCAGCGGCACGCCTTCTGCGCGTAACAATGCTTCGATTTCGCGTGTGCGCTGAGGATTATAGGAGGAAACACCGATATAAAGTGCCTTGCCCTGGCGAACCATCTGCACCAGAGCACTCACGGTTTCCTCGAGCGGGACATCATTGGTCGGACGGTGCGAGTAGAAAATATCGACGTAATCCAACCCCATGCGCGCAAGGCTCTGATCAAGCGATGCCAGCACGTGCTTGCGCGAGCCGCCGCGACCATAGGGACCGGACCACATATCCCAGCCGGCCTTTGTCGAAATCACCAGCTCATCACGATGGTCGCGAAAATCTTTCTTGAGCACGGTGCCGAAATTCTCTTCGGCCGAGCCAAAGGGGGGACCGTAATTATTGGCGAGATCGAAATGAGTGACGCCGCGATCAAATGCCCGCCGGATAATCGCGCGGCCGGTTTCAAACACATCTGCGCCACCGAAATTCTGCCAGAGACCCAGCGAGATCGGTGGCAGTTTCAAACCCCAGCGTCCGGTTGCGCGATAGTCGACAGCTTCATAGCGCTGCGCATCAGGGATATACATGTGCTCTCCGTTTCATTCCTGCGGGCTGGCTGCCCTGTCACCTTCAAGCAATACCCGCCTCGAATGGTTGAATCAATCACCGCAAATTCAATGGATCGTTTAGTTCTCCTCAACGATGAAGCGGTTGCAGTTCCCGTATGGTCTTGATCAGCATCTGCAATCCATAGGGCAATTGGCGACGACTTGAATAATAGAAGCTCAGCGGTGGTCCGGGAGAGGCCCATTCCGGCATCAGGATCTTCAAGCGCCCTGCCGCCACATAGGGTTCGGCGAGTTTTTCAAGGCAATAGGCAATGCCGGCACCTGACAGCGCTGCTGCGATGGAAATATCGGTGGATCCGGATATCAGTGAGCCAGGCACATCGATCTTAAGATGGGCGTCGCCACGATCAAACTCCCAATGGTAGATCTGCCCGCGCCCGGTTCTGATGCGGATGCAGGCGTGATTGATGAGATCACCCGGGTGTTCGGGATGGCCGGCACGGGCAAGATAGAGGGGCGATGCCACAGCCACCCAGTTGAGCGTCGTGCTGACAGGCACTGCGATCATGTCTTCCGGGATGGATCCGGCATATCTCAGCCCGGCATCAAAGCCCTCGGCCGTGACATCCAGAAAGTTATCCTCGGCGGCGATTTCCAGTTCAATATTAGGGTAGCGCTCGCAGAATACCGGAAGGACCGACTGCAGCAGCAGCGGCACGGCATCCTTGAGCACATTGATGCGCACGCTTGCGGCGATCCCGCTGAACTGCCCCTGTAACTCTTCGAGCCCGCTATTGATGATATCGAGGCCTGCAGCGACTTTTTCGGCCAGCACCGCGCCGGCTGCGGTGGGTGCGACACTGCGGCTGGTTCGGTTGAGGAGACGTATTCCAAGATGGCTTTCCAGTGCCTTCATGCGGTGACTGAGCGCGGAGACCGAGACATCAAGCTGATCTGCCGCCTTGCGAAAGCTGCGATGGCGAACGATCATCAGGAAGACGGCGAGATCCGAAAGCTGGTTCTTATTGGCGACCAAGGCGCGCCCCTCCTGATCGATACAGATATTGATGGCCGGGTAAGGCCAATGACCATCTCTTTGTTGCACCGGTCATGGCGATGAAAGCAAGCCGCAATTTGCGTGGCGGACGGAGCCATCTCGCACGGCTTCTTCGAAGCAACCGCCTTCTAACAGCGTCGATCACCGGAGTGGCACTGTTGTTTTGTGCCAGGTGATCCTTATCAACCAAAGGCGCATCGCTGTCGCCCAAAGGCTGATTGACCCCGAAAATCGCGCATGCAACTACTATTAGCTAGCATAATAACTCATTGAGCGAAATCATGTTCGACTACTGCATCGTGGGAGGCGGGATCGTCGGGCTGGCAACAGCCTGGGCGATATCCCGCGGTGAGCCGGACGCCCGTGTTCTGCTGCTCGAAAAGGAAGAGCATCTTGCCGGACATCAGACCGGTCATAATAGCGGCGTCATTCACGCGGGCATTTATTACCAGCCAGGAAGCCTGAAGGCAGAACTCTGCCGCGCCGGGGAGCGGGCCACCAAGGCGTTTTGTGATCAGTACGGAATTTTTTACCGCACGCCGGGCAAACTGGTGGTGGCGACCAGTCCGCTCGAACTGCAACGCCTTGAAGCGCTACAGGAAAACGCCGCAGCGAATGCCATAAAATGTCGAATGGTTGAGCGGGATCAGTTGAAGGAAATGGAACCCTCGATCAGCGGCCTCAAGGCACTGTTTGTTGAACAAAGTGGTATTGTCGATTATCAGGCGATCTCGACGACGATGGGCGCTTTGATCAAACAAGGCGGTGGCACGATCAAGCTGGGCATGCGTGTCACAGCGCTTGAGGAGCGCGCTGATTGTGTTCGCATTCATACCGATCAGGGCATTGTGGAAAGCCGCTATGCGATCGCCTGCGCCGGTCTGCAGGCCGACCGGCTGGCACGGCAGTCGGGCTTGAGTGTGGATTTTCAGATCATCCCGTTTCGCGGCGAATATTATGCGTTGCGTCCGCAACTGAGCAGGCTTGTAGAGCGCATGATCTATCCGGTGCCTGATCCCGCCATGCCATTTCTCGGAATCCATCTGACGCCGATGATCGATGGCAGTTTGACGGTGGGACCGAATGCGGTCCTGGGACTTTCCCGTGAAGGCTATGGCAAATTTTCCACCAGCATGCGGGATATTGCCACCTATATGGGCTTTTCGGGCTTCTGGAAGGTGATGCGGCAGCATCTTGCTTCTGGTGCAGAGGAAATCAGGGACAGTCTGTTCAAATCAAGCTATCTCGAAAAATGCAGAAAATACTGTCCATCGCTCGAGCTCAATGATCTGCTTCCCTATCGAGCCGGCATCCGCGCGCAGGCTGTTTCCAGCACGGGTAGCCTCATCCATGATTTCAAGCTTTTGCAAACGCCGCGAAGCTTGCATGTCTGCAATGCCCCCTCACCCGCAGCCACCTCCGCCATCCCGATTGGTGAACTGATCTTCAGGCGCACAAAGTCCGACCCGATGCATCACTGACTGTCCCGCTGCGAATATCGGAGGCTGAGAATTGCAGCCATGATGGGTTAGAGAAGTCGCAGTTTGCGCGCATGAAAGGCTTCCGCGAAGCGATCGGGGGCGCGGCATTCCATGCCGCGAAGACGGGCAATCGCGCGAAATGTCTCGGGGTCAAACCAGTCCTTTGAACGCTGAGAGCTGAAATGCTGCATGAGCAGGTTGATTTTCTCATCGAGGATATCTGCGCTCAGCGCGACATAGCTGTTGGGCTGCCCGAGATCTCCATCCCATTTGGGAATTTCATATTCCAGCACAAGCTGATCGCGAAACACGTTCCAGGTCAGTTCCTGAACCGTGCGATGGTCCTGATGGGCGTCTGCGCCGCCATGTGTGAAGATGAGGTCCGGTGTGAAGCGGTCGCGTAGCGCCATCAGCCAGGCTTTGATCTGCCGGGCGTGAGCTGGAAAATAACTGTCCTCAAAATGAGCCTGCTGAATGGAGCAGCGATGCGCTCCACTGGTAAAGCCACGCGCAGCAGCCAGTGCTTCTGCCTGTCTGAGTTCATTACCCGACAAAACACACCATTCAATATCCAGCGGCACCCCGGTTGCAATCAGGCTCAGGACAGTGCCGCCACAGCCGATTTCAATATCGTCTGAATGTGCGCCCAAACAGAGAAGCTTCAGCGGTATTTTTCGCTCCGAAAGACGCGAGAGATCGATCATAATGCAATCGCGATATTTGCGGCCTGCATCTGTGTCCGATGCTTTTTCCATGGCATATCGCCCTTTTCGACCATGTCCTCCAGTGTCTGCCAGTCACGCAATGTGTCCATCGAGCGCCAGAAGCCCTCATACTTGTAGGCCATCAGCTGATTGTCGGCGATCAGGCGTGTGAACGGTTCGAGTACCAGTTCCTCGCCCTCGCGCATATAGTCGAATATTTCCTTGCGAAACAGGAAGTAGCCGCCATTGATCCAGATATCCGAGGTATTGGAGGTCCGGAACGCATGGACCGCGCCATCTTCAGCAATATCGGCAAGGTGATAGGTCAGCGGAGGGCGAACCGCCAGGAAGCAGGCAAGCTTCCCACTTTGTTCGAACCGCTGCTTCATGTCATCAAGATCGACATCGCTCAAGCCATCACTATAATTGGCAAGAAACATATCCTCGCCCTGGACATGGGCACGTGCACTCCACAATCGTTCCCCGATATTGCGCCATATCCCGGTATCGAGCAGCGTGACACTCCAGTCGCGATCGACATCTTCGAGCAAGCGGACATTGCGGCCGCCGTCGGAGACGACGCAATCGGCAAAGGTCTGGGGGCGGATGTTGAGAAAGAAGTCTTTGACAACATTGGCCTTGTAGCCCAGACAAAGGACGAACTCATTATGTCCATAGTCAGAATAATATTCCATGACGTGATGGAGAATGGGTTGATGTCCGAGTGGGATCATCGGCTTGGGCACATTTTCGGAATATTCGCGTATTCTGGTACCAAGACCACCGCAGAAAAGAACCACTTTCATGACTTAGCGCTCCTCTGTGAACAAGGCAGGATCAATCAAGGTCACGTGTGGGATCGGTATGATGAACTTGCCACCCCATTCCACCACATGCTGCATCTGCCGGATGATTTCCTCCTTGAAGTTCCAAGGCAGGATCAGAATATAATCGGGTTTGAAACTGTCGATGACCGATGGCTCAAAGATCGGAATATGCATCCCGGGCGTAAAGCGTCCGTGCTTGTAAGGATTGCGATCAACCGTGAAATCGAGAAAGTCGGTCCCGATACCGCAATAATTGAGCAGGGTATTACCCTTGCCCGGCGCGCCATAGCCACAGATGCGCTTGCCCGCATTCTTTGCTGCAATCAGAAATGACAGCAGGTCGCGTTTGGTCCGACGGGTTTTCTCTGAAAACTGTTCATAGGTCGCAATGTCGTTGAGACCAAAGGCCTGTTCTCTTTTGAGCAAAGCTCCCACGCGGGGGCTGGCCTTTCGCTTGCTGGAATTATGGGCGAGATAGACGCGAAGGGAACCACCATGGGTGGGCAGCTCCTCCACATCGATCACCTTGAGGTGGTGTCGGTGCGCCATGTAACGGATGGTCAGCAAGGAGAAATAGGAGAAATGTTCGTGATAGATCGTATCGAACTGATTGTGTTCAATCAGATTGGCCAGATGCGGAAACTCAAGGGTGATGACCCCTTCCGGCTTGAGCAGCAATTGCATCCCGCGCACAAAATCATTGAGGTCGGGGACCTGTGCGAGAACATTGTTGCCGATGATCAGGTCAGCCTTTTTTCCATCGGCACTCATCTGCGCGGCAAGGCGCGTGCCAAAGAATTCGACCAATGTGGGAACCCCTTTTGCCCGTGCCGCTTCCGCGACATTTGCCGCAGGTTCAATGCCGAGGATCGGGATGGCCTTCGGGATGAAATGTTGCAGCAGATAGCCATCATTGCTGGCAATTTCGACGACGAAACTATCCCCGTTCAGATCGAGCCTTTCGGTGATCGCCTCACAATAGGTTCTGGCGTGATTGACCCAGCTTGTGGCAAAGGATGAAAAATAGGCATATTCGGTAAAAATATCGGCAGGGCTGAAATATTCCTTCAGCTGCACGAGAAAACAATGGTCACAGACCAGAGCATAGAGCGGATAATAGGGCTCCATTTGATCACATTGTTCGGCCGTTATGAAGCTCTCGCATGGGGGGGACATTCCCAGGTCAACAAAACTGTGCCTGAGAAGCGTTCCGCACAAGCGGCAACCGACTTGTTGTTGGGCCATGCTTGTACTCCGCGATATGCCCGGCGTCTGGATGGTCATAAAGATACCTCGCCCTGCCCGGTCCCGTTAAATTCCGGGTCCTAGTGCCGATCTAGTTCGGATAAGCAAAGCTACTGGTTGGGCCCAATATTTCCGAGACTGCAAAGAGGAGCGCATCCTCTATCCCATCGGCCGGTCCTATCCGCTGTCGGGCTATGGGAGACGCTCCCTTGAACCTTCGTATCGGTCAAAAGGCGCAGGTTGCGCTACCTCTTCTGGATAGGGGGATGATGGGCTATGGTGCAGGCCTGTGAGCCCAAAACAACCCTATCGCGCTGCGGGAAAGCTGTCAGAATGGCTGCGTGAGGCTTGCGAGGCAAAAAAGATGCGTTTTCTACCGCTGAACATTCAGGGCGCCTGGTCCATCGAGCCGGAACGGATTGAGGATGAACGCGGCTGGTTTGCACGTGTCTATTGCGAAGCGGAATTCAAGGAACGCGGCATGGAAACCAGTTTCCCGCAGCATAGTCTCTCGTTCTCGCGAGAAAAAGGCACATTGCGTGGATTGCATTATCAGAATGAACCGCATTCAGAAACCAAGCTTGTCACCTGTCTGCAGGGTATCATCTGGGACGTGCTGGTTGATTTGAGACCCGATTCACCCACCTACCGCCATTGGACGGGGCTTGAACTGTCAGCGGGCAACGGTGTGGAGCTTTATATTCCGGAGGGCTGTGCGCACGGCTTTCAAACGCTCACCGATGATGTGTTGCTGCGCTATATGATTTCCCGACCCTATGCACCCGATTTTGCAACGGGTATTCGCTACGATGATCCTGCTTTGGGGATCCCCTGGCCGGACAAGCCGAGCATCATGTCAGAGAAGGACAGGAGCTGGCCGCATCTTTGAGTCAGGCGGGATCGAGGAGGCCAACCGCGCAAAGTCTTTGCGCGGCGTAATAGAGTGTTTCAAAATCGATTTCAGAGCGCGCGGCCATGTCGAGAACTGTGTGGGTGCCGTCTGACAGGTTCAGCACCCACAGAAGAGCCATCGCATAGTTCGCTGGCGCTTGTTTGCCATCTCTATGCTCAAACAACCCTCTGCGTCCGAGTTGCGGTTCACCTTTGGGCGCAGTATTGACGGGGGTCCAGTTGCGTTCAGCCAGATCAATGGCCTGCATGACGAGATGATAGGATTGTCGCAGATAGTCCGCTTTTATGAAATCGAGATTGTCGCTCGACGTGTGATATTCGGGAAAACTGCCATAGAGGCTGCGCTGGAATGACCCGACCGGCAAATTGAAGCCGGGTGAGCAAAATTGCCGTTCGTCGTAACCGTAGGGCCAGAAGTCATGGAGCCTGGCGTCGGGAAGACCCGCGCGCGGCAACAGATAGGCCATGATCTGATCAATTTCGGCATTGCCACGTCGACTTCGCTTATAGTTTGGTCCGCCGCCGTCCCCCACACAGGATAGCACGAGCCCATGTTTAACCAGCGGCAGCTGCGCTTCGTTCTGTCTGAGCCAGGCAAGCGCTCCAAAGGTTGCAGGACCAAATAACAGACGATAGGTCAAGCGGGTTTGACGCCGCTTTAATGCCGCGCCCAGGAAGCTGAGAAGCGCAAGCCCCGAGCAATTGTCATTGGCGAGCGACGGATGGCAAAGATGCGTTGAAATCAGAAACACATCCTTGCTGGAGCCTTTGTGGATGAACTCTCCATAGTCGAGCCAGCCCTCCCGATGTTCGGCGTCGATCACCACCTGATAGTGATCATCCTGCATCTCAAGCAACGCGTTATGGGCCATACAGAAGCCCCAGTCGGCATTGTGATAGCAGGTTCGGTAAGGGATGCAGTCGGGTTGCTCCGGCAATGTATGGATATGGCCACGCAATTCCGTCAAACGCATGCGGCTCCAGACCGGTACACTGAAGTTAACGACATGGAGATTGTTGTGGTTGAAATCGACAATCCGACGGCCCGCATCATCGGCTATGAAAGCGTCACGGATCAACCATTCGCTCGGTACCTGCCAATCAAAAACTTGGTCTCCACTCTTCATTCTGTGCATATCGAGCGGCAATTGCTCGCCGATTATCGCCAGTGTCTGCCGCACCCCCTCTCCGGTCAGGCTGCGGCAGATCGGGAAGAGCCGTGTGGCGAGCGCGTGAATTTCATGACCGATTGCGCTGTCTTGCGGCCGGTTGGACCCAACCCCTCGATCATATCCACTATCCATCACGCGCTTGCCCTGAACAGAGCGACATCTTCAACGGTGCGGCGCAAATTGCCATCGAGCTCGCCTTGCGCAAGCAGCTTTTTGATATGGGCAATACGCTGGAAACGCGGGCCTTCAAATTCTTCAAGTGTCAGCGATGAACGACAATAGGCCGCAAGCAGTTCCTGTGCGCCGGCCACCGCATCCCATTGCGGTCGTGCCTGTGGCAGCAGGCGGGCAAGTTTCTCGAAACTGACGCGATATGAACGCGTATCGGGACCGGCATCCTCGGCATAGTCAATGCGGCAGTCCGGAACCGTGTCAGCAACGATGGCTGCAATGTCACGAATACGATAATTATGGTCGGTCGAACCGACATTGAACGCCTGGTTAAACACGGTGTCCCGCTCGGCTTCCATAGCCGCTATGAAAGCCCGTGCAATGTCTCGAATATGGACGATCGGCCGCCATGGCGTGCCATCGGATTTGAGATAGATCAATCCTTTGGTAACCGCCCAGGCGACCAGATTGTTTAACACGATATCGAAGCGCAGAAAGGGCGACACGCCATAGGCGGTTGCCGGTCTCATGTATACAGGACAGAAGCTTTCGTCTGCGAGCGCACTGATATCGCGCTCGGCCCTGACCTTGGAGCGGCCATAAGCGGTGACCGGATTAAGCTCTCCCGTCTCGTCGATTAACGCCGCATCACTGATGCCGTAATTGCTGCAGGAGGAGGCAAAAAGAAATCGTCTCACGCCAGCAGATTTGGCCGCCTTCGCCATGGCAACGCTTGCGTGATGATTGATTGCATAGGTGAGATCCTCATTGAGATTGCCCAGCGGATCATTCGACAAAGCGGCAAGATGAATGACAGCATCAAAGCCTTGAAGATCATGAGCGGTGACATCGCGCACATCCTTGCGGATTGTCGGCACATCGATCACCGAGCCTCCTTCTTCAAACAGGCAGTGTCGATACAGACCGGAATCATATCCAGCAACCTCATGGCCTGCGCTGATCAGCATCGGGACCATGACGGACCCGATGTAGCCTTGATGTCCCGTAACAAGCACCTTCATGGCAAACTCCTCAACTTGATGATGACAGCACGCTAGCGCGCATGCGCAGCAAGAACGAGTTGACCGAAGGATTGCTGGCTTCGGACAAGCGGTTAACAAAGACATGAAAGGTCGTAGGCTCTACCGCTTTTGAAGGAGCCCGATCGCTGGCGCACTGCCGATCAGCAACAGCCAGTCGCTGTTGGGGACATTGTTGCGATCGGGTGGGGTCTGATAGATTTGCAAGCCTTGCCGCAATTGCGGCTTGTTTGCAGTGATCGCTTGACCGGAGGCGGGATCCACCCATAAGGCGGAGGCTGATCCGTTGACAACGTCCGCCTTGACCTGAAACTGACCCGCATCACCGTAAATCGCGATGAGCCGGTGATCGGGCCAGGCGGCGGCGTAGCTCCCCTCGACATCGGTGATCGACCCGTCACGATCGGGCTGCAATCGAAACCAGTCAATTCTCTCGAAGATGGTCTTCAACACCGCCATGGATCGTGCACCAGGACTGTCGAGTGCCTCTTGCCAGTCCTGATCGGACGCAAACACGCCCGGCCCGGAAAAATGCCAGACGGGATTGTTACCAAAAAACTGACCGGCTGCACCGCCCAACATGGCACCATAGGCATTGCGCCGGATCATCCGTGCCGTTGTGTCACGTTCATATTCGTAGGCGCCCTCCAGCAATATCACCGGTAGTCTGCTGCGGCTGCTTTGCTGCAATATCGTCTTGTGAACGTCGCCATAGGTATAGACTGCGTCCATCGAGAACCAGCGCTCCCCACCCCACAGATCGACGCCGGGCGTATCGCGGCTCGCATGGACAGTCTGAAGCGCGCCGGCTGAAGCGGCGGCAATCCCTTCGGCCAGTTGCGAAACAAGGGACTTGTCAGGCGCATCAAAATCACCGCCAAGCACCCAGACGATATTGGGGTATCGTGCGAACCGCCGTGCGACCGCTTCGCCATAGGCTCTCATTTTTGCGGGACCTGCCGCCGCAGCCTCTCTGTACCAGCCTTGTTCACCGCCATTGACGCCAAGATAGGCCGGGACGAGAAACACAAGCATGCCTCTTCTTGATGCCTGATCAATGACCCATGCCGCATGATCAAAATAATTCTTTCCCAGCGCTGCAAACGGCTGCTGCGGAAACGGCCGGTCGCCAAAGGCATTGGCCGGCGGGTTGCTTGAAAACTGGTGTTCGACAAGATTGACCAGGATGGCATTGAAGCCACGCTTGGCGCGGTCATCGAGATAGGTTTCTGTGTCTTGGCGACCCAGTTCCGCAATCAGTGACCATGCGGCGTCGCCAAGCAGCAGAAAGGGTCGGCCATCAGCATTTTCCAACAGCCGTTGATCACCACGCACGACAACGGGGAAGACGGACGGCAATTTTACTGCAAACAGAACCAGCAACAGGATAATCATCAGGCCGGAACGCGCGATCCTCATCGGGTGAGCGGATTGGCCGGCGCGCTGTTGAACCGACGATAGACCAGTTGCGAGGGGCGGCCGGTGAGATAGGTCTCGACACCGTCATTGAGGGCTCTTGCATAGATGCCAAGCGCACCGTCGATGGCTTCAACGGTCCGCGCGATATCGGTATCACTATGGGTATAGCTGACGACCAGGGAAGGCATAAGAATACCGCGTCGGATCGTTTCCTGCAGGAAAAGGCTGCGGAACGCCTGTGATGCTTCTCCGTTACCATCCAATGTTGCATAGGCAAGGCAGCAGGGGCGGCCCATCAAACGCACATGCTGTCCCAGACCATGATTGGCAATCGCGCTCTCGACACCTTGAGCGAGCTGTTGGCCCTGCTGGTAAAGGCGTTCAATAACCGGCTCATCGCGGTAGACCTTCATGGTTGCGATCGCCGCTGCCATTGCATGGGTTTCCGCCCCATGGGTGGTGGAAAGCAGAAAGACGCGGGCATAGTCGGTCTGTGTAAGCCCACCCAATTGCATATAGGCTGCCTTGCCAGCCAGGGCGGAAATTGCAAAGCCATTGCCCAATGCCTTGCCAAAGCAGGAAAGATCCGGCTCGATATCATAAAGCCGCTGCGCGCCGCGCATGTGAAAGCGGAACCCGGTGATCATCTCGTCAAGAATAAACAGGGCACCGTTTTCATGAGCGATCCGTCTTGCCTGATGCAGAAAATCCGCCTGCGGCTCGTCCATGCGCGCGGGTTCGAGTATGAGGGCGGCAATTCTTCCGGGATAATTTTCAAAAAGGGCTTCCACCGAGCCAAGGTCATTATAGCGGAATGCCGTGGTCAAGGCGGAAACTGCAGCAGGGATCCCAGCATTCATCCTGGTTGTGCCAATGAACCAGTCATCGGTCGAAAAGAACGGGTGGTCCGCGCAACAGGCGATCATGTCACGTCCTGTATAGGCGCGCGCGAGACGGACGGCAGCCGAAGTTGCATCCGATCCATCCTTGCAGAATTTGACCATTTCCGCGCCATCGATCAATTCCAGGAAACTCTCGGCGCATTCAATCTCAATCGCGCTTGGACGGGTGAAATTGCAGCCGTCCTGCAACGCATCGCGAACAGCCTGCAGCACGGGAGGATAAGCGTGGCCAAGACCCACCGCACGATTGCCCATGCCATATTCGATATATTGGTTGCCATCGACATCAAAGACATGCGAACCCGAGCCGCGTTGTATAAACCCGGGCGAAAGCACGGGATATTGATCGTCTCCTTTCGCATAGGTGTGACAACCACCGGGAATAAGCGCATGGGCTTTGCTTCTGAGCAATTGAGAATTGTGAAACCGGGAGGTGAAAAGGTTCATGTCCTTGTCCTTCGCTGGTTATTCCATCAGACAGGTGTGAAGGCGGTGTTCAGGCGTTCTCTCATCTCGCGCAACCAGTTCTTGACTGGCTTAGGCAGCCGACTGCGCAGGCTGGAATGAAGTGCCTTTGGCATTGTCCATTGCGCCATCGGCAAGGCGGGAGCGATGTCGGGCGGGCTTGCGACAAGGTTTTCCAACAGCGCTGCATAGGACTTGCCGACGCGTTGATTGTCGAAGGCAATTGCCACTTTGACAATGGCAGCTTCAGACATTTTGCTCCGCAAACGCGGATCCTGTGCAACGAGGTCAATATGGCGCGCCGCCTGCTTGACGTCACCCACATTAAACAGCAACCCGTCCTCGCCATGGGTGACAATCAGGTCGGTGACGCCTGCAATCTTCGACACGACCGCCGGACAACCCTGGCTCATTGCTTCAATCAATGTGAGGCCAAACCCTTCAAATCTGGAGGGCATGATCATCAGGTCATGCTGGCTGACGAGCCAGGGAATATCCGCGGGAGCGATCCAACTGGTAAAGGTGACCCTGTCGCCGAATTCCTGGAGACGGCTGCGCAATTCGGCAAGGTCCGGCCCGTCTCCAGCCACCGTCAGTTGGCAGGGAGAGCGAAGCGCGCGCAGGATCTGCGGCAGCCAGAACACACCTTTGGAATTATCTTCGATCCGGCCCAGATAAAGCAGACGCAGCGGCGCGTGCCCCGCCGCCTGCCGCAGGGCAGGCCGGGAATTTGGGGCGCGGTTTAAGCCATGGGGGATAACCAGCATTCTCTGAGGGTCAAAGCCGTAACTCTTGACCAGATCATCGCGACAGCGCTGGGAGACACCGACAGTTGCATGGACATGATCGCGGATTTCGCGTGCGGCAGCATAAGTCCCCGGCGTGATGTTGTGAACAATCATGACGCGCAGGATATCCTCGGGAAGATAGCGGACGAGATTGGTTTCAAACCGGCTTGAAAGCACATTGACGAACACTGCCTTGAAATCATTTTCGCGCAGAAAGCCAATCATTCTCCGGGCACGGGTTTGTTCGTCCAACACCCCCATCTGATCGATGGCATCGCCTTTGCGCAGCGTGTCCTGCAGGCCCTGCCCTTCGGGCGGAAAGGAGATCGTTTCCCCCGCAGCGCCCGCAGCCAGCCAGCGCAGTTCAACCCCATTTTCCTTGAGAGACGAACACAATCGCGTAAATACCGAGTAGGTTCCACCAATATGCGGACGGACAAAGTAAGCACATTTCATGAGCGCAACCCGATGCCCCGGTGGTTGAGATGGAACGAGGACTTCGAGGGACGGATCCCTCGAAGCCTTACTCCAGTATATCGGGGGGCGTTTGATATACCGCATTGCAGTGTAGCGAAATTGCGCCCGCACGCATTCTGGCTATCAGGGGTAGAGCCCCTCCTACATAAGAGGGGGGTCTTCACCCTTCTGCCAGTTTTCACAATTTCCATTCGCAGATTAGTTTCTCTGACGGTGTTGGAGACACGTCTATGAAAATAGGTCTTTTCGGTCAGTTCGGTTCTGGCAATACCGGCAATGATGGCTCGCTGGAGGCGATGCTGCATGTTTTGAACCGGATTTCACCCGATGCGCAGCTTATCTGCATTTGCTCCGACCCGAAGATCATCGCCCCGAAATTTCGCATTGAGGCGGCTGCTGTCGGGCAAGCCGCTTCCACACACGGCTATCTGCGCTTGCTCAACAGGTTGCTCTTCAACTTGCCCCGCAGACTGACCGGCTTCATCGGCGCTTTGACGCTGGCCCAAGGGCTTGATCTGATTATCGTTCCGGGGACGGGCATTCTCGATGACTTCAACGAGAACCCGTTTGGCTGGCCATTTGCGATTTTGCGTTGGTCGATTGCTGCCCGGCTTGCAGGCGCGCGTTTTGCCTTTGTTTCCATCGGCGCGGGTCCGGTCACGCATCCGCTCAGTCGCGCGTTCATTCGCAGGGCCGCTTTGCTCGCCGCCCATCGTTCCTATCGGGACCAGGTGTCCTATGACTTCATGCGCTCACTGGGTGTGAGCGCGCGCTGCGACGCCGTGAGTGCAGATATCGCATTCGCGCTTCCACCCGCCGAGGATGTGCTTACAAACAGCGCCGATGAGCGGATCGGGCTCGGCGTGATGAATTACCGGGGCTGGCGCAAGAACGCGCAGGACGGTGCGGCGATCTATCAGACCTATCTGAACAAAATGGGTATCCTGGTGGATGGTTTGCTTGATCAGGGACGGCAAGTGCGTCTGCTGATCGGTGATCAGGGCGATCTGGCGGCGGTGAAAGATCTGCAATCCCGCCTCCGCCATCGCGATAAAGGCAATGTGATCTTCGAACCGCCCGCATCGCTCCAGGAACTCATGCAACAGATAGCCCTGACCGATATAGTGGTTGCGAGCCGCTATCATAACATCGTCTGCGCTCTGGCGATGACAAGGCCCGCAATATCGATCGGTTACGCGAAAAAAAACGATGCTTTGCTCAATGACACAGGATTGGGTGCCTATTGTCATCACATTGAGACCTTCGATACGCAACATCTGCTTGAGCAGATTGATCAGGTTTTCGCGTGTCGCGCGGAACTGGCGACGGTCGTGGAGCGTGGCGTGACCATCTATCGTCATCGCCTGCGCGAACAGGAAGAGGTTTTACGGACTCTGATGCTGTGATATCTCAGCTACGGACTGACTGGTATCGGTGCCTCCGTTCCAGCAGATAGTCAACCGGTGGCAGCAGTGCCAGCAGCGGGCGTCGCTTCAGAGCGAAGGCCATCAATCTTGCTGCACCTTTTTCTCCACGCATGAAACTGGCGAAGGCCGACCAATAGGCGCGTTTTGTGAGGCAGGTGCGGGCCACCTCAAAGTAACGCGATGCCCCGGCCATCTCGCGCCCTTCCTGTTCAAAGAACGAGCGAAATGCGGCTTCGAATTCGTTATTCCAGTTCATGATGCCAGCGACTTTGGCCGATTGATTGGCGTTATGAATGCGTGCGTAGGCCTGCACATTGCGCGTTGAGGCAACATTGCCCCATAAAGCGAACCGTAACCACATTTCGAGATCATCGGTGTGGGTAAGCTCTGGTCGATAATAGCCGACCCGCTTTTGTATTTCGGTGCGCACCAGAGCGGTGGGCCCGGCCACCGGATTGAAAGCGTGTCGGCATGCGCATTCGATAAATCGCTTACCTTCGACAATATCCCAATCGCCACGATGAGCAAAGGCAGCGCTTTGCGGTCGCCTCTCATGGGCTGCAATTGATTGGGCAACGCCAAATGCAAGATGGACATCCGGACAGTGCCGAAGCAGTTGAGCACTGCGCGCCAAGGCGCCCGACGACAAGAGGTCATCAGCGCATAAAATGAGAAAAAACTCCGAACGGGCCCAATCGATCGCCTGGTTGAAGGAGGCGTGCGGCCCGAGATTTTCGGATCTCAGCAACAGTTCAACCCGCAGGTCATTGGCGGCCAATGTGCGGGCCAGGGCTGCACTGTTGTCGGTGGAGGCGTTGTCGATGATCAACAGTCTGACCACCACGCCAGTTTGTGACAGGACGCTATTGGCGCATTCAAGCAGATAGTGTCCATAATTATAATTGGGTATCACAATGTCGACGGTTGGCAGATGCTCTGATGTTCTCGCCATGTCAGGCCTCATTCTGCGGGTTCTGAGAGCTTGGACCATGCGGGCGCCCTGCGGCCAAATCGCGCTTTGAGCCGTATGACAACCGGGCGAAACACCGCTCGCAGTTCATCGCTGAACGGATGACGGCTAACCAGCAACGCCACGAGCCACCCCGCGACTGCGAGAAGGCCGATGAGCAACGCCTTTGTGAAAGCCATCCCAACACCGAACCCATTTGCCGCAACCATTGCGAAGGGTCCTAAAAGCGCAAACAGGGTGACGAATGCGCTGCGCAGGAGCGCGATTGCCAGCACCCGGTAGGAAAAGGCAACGTGTTTCCGGACATAGACAATGGCTATGATCATCTGGAAGGGCAGGCTGATGAACTGACTGAGTGCGACCGCCAGCAAGCCATGGAATGCAGCCAGGCAAAGAATGGCGGTGGCAACGGACCGGGCGATGAGGTTGGAGATGAAGGCTTCCCGATTGGCGCCCAGCGCCATCAGAAGCGGATAGGTCAGAATGACTGGAAACCAGAAGAGGCTTGCCAGACTTGTGATGGCCACGATCAGGGCTGCCTCTGACCAGCCGGGGCCGAGAATGATCTCCACCGCAGGATAGGCCAGAAGCGCGAGAAGAATCTGCGCAGGCCAGTAGACGACGGAAATATAGGAAAGCGCGCGAATATAGGCGCGGCTGATATCGCCTCCGGCGCGCGCATGGGCGGAGAGCATCGGGAAGGCAACGGTGAAGACTGCAGACAGGAAGATACGATCCGGCAGACCGCTCACTGTATTGGCGCGATTGTAAATCCCCACCGATGCGATCGGCATGAAGCGACCGAGCATCAAATGGGGAAACGTTTCGCAAATCTTGTTCAATCCGGCATTTCCGCCGAGATAGATCCCAAAGCGCATTGCGGTGTTGATGCTGTGCAGTGAGGGTTTGAGCAGGCGTCCGAGCGGATAGATTGTCAATGCGAGACCTGTGGTCGTCAGCGCGCTGGCCAGCAATCCGAAGGCGAAGCACATGTGCCCAAATCCAAGCCAGGCCATGGCAATTGTGACCAGAGCGCCAAAGCCAGACCCGGCGGTACGGATACGCGCCAGCATGCCGAATGCCATTTCACGCCTTAACAAAGCGACGACCGGCAAAGACAGGCTTTCGACGATTGCCGCTAAGATGGTGATGTCGAGAAAAAGCAGCAAGGAAGCATCGTGATAGGTAAGCGCGAAATAATCGCGCGCCAGATACAACCCGCTCGATAAAAGGAGGGTCACCAGCATCAGAAACGTCATCGAGGTCCGAATATCGCGGTCATCTATTGTCTCGAGACGGATCAGAAATTCCGGACTGGCAAACTCGCGCAGGGAAAACACGATCGCAGCAATGCTCAAACCGACCACACCGGCACCGGTCTCTGCCGGACCGAGAAAACGCGAAACTGCGATGACGGTCACAAAATTGAAAATCAGGCCGGCATATTGCTCGAGCACCGCCATGAGGAAGCCTCTGCGTGCGCCACTCATGATCCTGCGCCTGCGTGGATGTCGGACAGCGTTCTTGTCGACAGTGTTGGTGTTGGATTCCTCAAGATTTTCGTTCCCCCCAGGACATTTGAGGCGCGGTCAATGCGCTCCCATCCTGGCGCAGCAGGATAAAGACTTGCGCTTGCGGGAAAATCTGGACCTTGGGTTAAGCCCTTATCTGAAAGGCGTAAGGCACACGCTCTTAAGCCAAGTCGTAGAGGCGGGCTCGACCAGCTAGAACAAAGGAAGATTTCGCTTGAACGCGCATGGGAGAAGAAATGACAAGTCTTTTCTGGACCACGCTCTTGGCATTTGGCATGACGGTCGTCTTTTGCCTCGGCTTTCGCGGACTGGCACGGGAATGGTATCTCGTTGACATTCCCAATGCGCGCAAGAGGCATGATGGCAACGTTCCGCTATGTGGTGGGATTGCTATTTTCCTTGCCTTCCTGATCGCAGCACCGCTCGCTCCAATGATGACAGGGCCCGCCAATGCGATCGCGCTGCTGCCTGGCCTGTTTCTGATCCTGATGACCGGCGTGGTCGACGATCGCTTTGATCTGCCTGTCGCGCCACGGCTTGCACTGCAATTGCTGGCAGCCTTTCTGATCATTGGTCTCACCGGCATAAAGCAGATTCATCTGGGTCTTGGTCAGAGCGCGAGCGACAGCCTGGCGGCTGCGCCTGCCGAACTGCTCGGTGACCTCCTCACCGGTCCGCTGTTCGTCTTTATCGCTCTCACCTTCATCATCGGTCTGGTTAACGCGGTCAACATGAGTGATGGCATTGATGGACTGGCGGGATTTGCCAGTGCTGTGGCTTTTTTCTGGCTCGCGGTGATCAGCTTCGGACTTTCTGAGGACCGTCTCGGCATTCAGTCACTGATCCTCTCATCGGCCTGTGCCGGCTTTCTGATCTTCAACATGCGCCACCCCTGGCGGCGCAAAGCCAGTCTGTTTCTCGGGGACGGCGGCAGCACTGTGCTTGGCGCAGCGCTTGCGGGCACTATTCTTCTGCTCGCAAACCGACACGGCGCATCGGCCTTCCCGATCCTTCTCTGGGTGGTGATTGTACCCGTCACCGATACGTTGAGCCTGATCATTCGCCGCCTCTGGGCACGCAAAAGCCCGTTCTCGCCTGACCGGCAACATTTGCACCATCTGCTGCTCGACCAGGGCCTGTCGCCCGGACAAGCAGCTTTGGCGATCGGGGGCCTGAGCCTTGTTTCAGGTGCCATCGCCGCTGCAGCGATCGCGCTGGAGGCGTCGGCATGGGCGATGTTGCTGGCGATGGTGCTGCCGCTCGGCGCGCACAGTCTTCTTGTCTTCCGCACGCGAAAGGGTCTGCATCCGATCTTGCCAGCAAGTGGAATGGCCGCGGACGCAGTTCCGGCAACCAAAACCAACATTACCATGCCAGGGGCAACTTCATGACGCTTTCCGTTCTGATCATGACACGCAATGAAGAAGTCAATCTGGGCGCCTGCCTGGACAGCCTTGACTGGTGCGATGATATTGTGGTGCTGGATTCATTCAGCGACGATCGCACTGTTGAAATCGCCCGGGCGCGCGGCGCGCGGGTTTATCAGCGCGCTTATGACAGCGAAGACCGTCAGCGCATGTATGGTCTTACCGAGATAGAGTTCAAACATGCTTGGGTCTATACGCCCGATGCTGATGAAATCACGCCTGATGATCTAAAAACAGAGATGCTGGCGATCACCTCAGATCCGACGCGGCCGGAGGTATTTTTCAAGGCGCGCTACAAGAACATGTTCATGGGTCGCTGGATCAAGCATGCCAGTCTTTATCCGACCTGGATCACCCGTCTTGTGCGCCCCGACCGGGTTCGGTTTGAGCGCTCTGTTCACTCGCGGGCGAGCGGCGGCGCTGAAGGTGAATTGAAGGCGCATTTCATCCATTACAGCTTCAACAAGGGTCTTGAGGCCTGGTACGACAAACACAACCGCTATTCGACAGTGGAAGCGGATCTATCCTCAAATCGCCAATTGGAACGTAAAATCGATTGGCGTGGCTTTTTCTCGCTGAAGCCTGAGCCGAGACGGCGGGCGCTGAAATCGCTTTCCTATCATATGCCATTCAGACCTAGCTTGCGTTTTGTTTACATGTATCTTTTGCGTGGTGGCTTCCTGGATGGAAAACCGGGTTATCTTTATTGCCGGTTGCTTGCCGCCTATGAGTTCATGATCATCGTCAAGATGGAGGAACGGCGGCAAAGCAGACTGCAGGTTTCAGGAGACGCCATTCGTCCGGGCCTGAGCAACCAGCAAGCCGAGCGGCGTATGGTATGATGGCTTTGCTTCTGCTGCCTTGCGCTTTGCTGATCAGCCTTGCGGCGCTGTTTTACAGCGATGCCGTGCTCACCTTGCCAGATGACGGAAGCAGGGCCGACGTGATCGTCGTTCCGGGCGGCGACGGACCGCCACGCGCGGCGCAGGCAGCGCGGCTCTGGAAGCAAGGACGCTCGCCACTTATTCTGATTACCGGGGATGGCGACTGCCTGTTTAACAAGCAGATCATGATACGCGATGGTGTCAATCCATCGGCTATACTGGTCGAGTGTCAATCCGGTAGCACATGGCAGAATGCTTATTATTCGGCAGCCGTGATGCGACGGATACGGGCGCGAAATGCGGTCATTGTCACCAACTGGTATCATTCGCGCCGCGCCATCGCCAGCTTCCGTTCCGTCTGCCCGCAAATGCATTTCAGTTCATCGCCCATAGGGGTTGAGAGCACGCCGATGGGCTTCCCGCCGACATCCGCCGATCTGGAACTGATTGCAAAAGAATATGCCAAGCTCGGATGGTATCTGGCATCAGGTCGTATCCTGCCCTCCAATCTTGTCACAAAGGATCGGGCAGCAGAGATCGCGAGCGTCTGCGCATTGCAAGGGAGCAAGGGATGACGCTTGCTTTGACATGGATCTTTGTCGGATTGGTGATGAGCTTGATGGCCGGGGGCCTGCTGCTTTCCGCGCAACGGATGTATCAGTTCCCTTTCCTCGCTGGTGTGATGACGTTTGGCTTTCTGCTTCCGCAGGTACCCGCCCTGGCCCATGACCAGTTCCTGCCATCGGGCGCCTATGCCAAGACGATGATCATGGGGATTTTGTCCCTTGCCATGCTGGCCTTGGGGTGGCGTCTGACCAAGCGTCCGATTGCCTTTCTGAGCATGAGCTTCAGTGAAAGGCGGCTTGTGTGGGCTGCAGCGGCCCTGTCGGCATTCGGCGCAGCATTCTATTATCTCTTGAGCCGCTTGCCGGGCGAGGTTTCCATTGGAATGCAGATGACGGGCATGCCTGTTGTCTACCTGTTCTTTGCTCAGCTGATGCCTTATGGACTGGCGATAGCGCTGTTGTGCTTTGCCCGCCGGCCCTCGTGGATCGCGCTGGCGATTATTGGTTTTGACCTGGTGTTTTATCTTGATCGCATTCTGGTGACTGGCAAACGGGCGGAGGCGATCCAACTTCTTCTGATGATCCTGCTTTCCTTGTGGTTCTACCGCCGATGGGTTGTTCCGCGCGTCTTGATGGCACTGGGCATCCTCGCAGGCACTTTTCTGATGACAAGCATGGGCGACTATCGCCAGATCACCCGCGCTGCTTCGGGTTTTGTTCTCAACGAGATTATGGAGATCGATTACGCCGAAAACTTCAATGAAACACTTGAGCGTGGCGGTCTGGAAATGCGCAATGCCGTTCAGCGCATCGACGAGATTGATCGTCGGTTGGAGTTTGATTATGGCAAGTTTCACTGGAACCGTGTCGTCTTCACTTTTGTGCCCGCGCAATTGGTGGGATCGAAGCTGAAAGATGCCCTGCAGTTCGACACCCCCAAGCCAAGCCGCGATTACAACCCTCTCACTGGCACGACCGAAACAGGTCTTGTCGACGCCTTCGGATCATTTTGGTATTTTGGTGCCTTGAAGTTCTTGCTTCTCGCCTGGGTCATGCGTCGTCTGTGGGAGACAGCGATGGCCGGCGAGATGCTGGGTCAACTTGTCTATATGCTGTCGATCGTGCCGGCGATGCATGCAATCTCGCATCAGACGGACTGGGTTATTCCAGTTTGGATCCATATGGCGATCTTTCTGATCCCCGTCCTGTCACTTTGCCGGATCCGCAACAGCTCGGTCCGCCTACCGACACCGTTGCAGCGCCATCGGCCTCAAACGCAAATCCTGGAAGGGTTGAACTGAATGTCTCCTGCAACGCGCTCCCCCTCGGCTGTGATAGCCGGAAGAATGGCTTCGTCCAGCCCTTTGCAGGGGGAGGCGACCTTTACACTGCAACACCGGGTCTTTCGCCTCATCTGGCAAATGACATGGTTGCTTCTCGCCGCCTGGACACCTTCCTTTCTGTGGCGTTGGCGCGGCCTGATCCTGCGTTGTTTTGGTGCCAGCATTCATAAGACGGCCATTGTGCGTGGAAGCGCCCGTATATGGTGGCCTGGCAACCTGATCATGGATGCGCATTCCTCGCTCGGCCCGGCTGCGATCTGTTACAACGTCGCTCCGATCACATTTTCCCCCTATGCGATCGTTTCCCAAGGCGCTCATCTTTGCACGGCCGGTCACAATATTGACCGTCACGATTTTCCCCTGACCGCCGCACCCATCCGTCTTGGGCCCTGCGCGTGGATTGCAGCGGAAGCGTTTGTCGGTCCGGGGGTGAATGTCGCAGAAGGCGCAGTGCTTGGCGCCCGAGCGGTGAGCTTCCGTGATCTCGAGCCCTGGATGGTTTATGCGGGCAACCCGGCGAAGCCGGTTCGACCACGCCACAAAGCGAGCGAAACTGCGCAGACGGATTGCTGATCGCATCAGCGGAGTTTGCGCCTCGACATTGGCAGCCAGTTAATCAAGAGCACGACGCGCGGAAATCTTGCCTGCAATTGCAAGCAGCCAAAAGAGATCGTCGAGTTTCGTGCCCGATGCCGATCGCCGGGGGTCAAAACAAAGATTTGCAGTGTCAGTTGCTTTTTTCCTCGCCACCAGTTGCGCGCGGGAAGCCAAAGAGTTCGGCAATTGGGCTCGTGTTGGCATGGTGCGCGCAGAAGGTGAGAATGACAATGGTCACTGGAACTCCGATGAAGGCACCGAACACGCCCCAGATTGCGGCCCAGGCGAATACCGAGAACAATGTTGCAAGCGGTGACAGGGCAAGCGTTCGTCCGGTCAGGCGTGGTTCGATCACACTGCCGATGATGGACTGGATGGCGTTCAAGCCCAAGAAGAGGAAAAGGCCCCATCGCCAGTCGCCCCATTGAGTGAAGGCGAAGGCTGTGATGAGGAGTGTGGCGATCAAAGGACCGAGAAACGGAATGAAATTGAGGATGAAGGCAACAAACCCCCAGGTCTCGGCAAAAGGCAAGCCAAGCAGACGGGTGAGCAGCCAGACGAAGACCCCGGTTGCAAGGCTCATTGCCGTTCTCAGCAGCATATAGAAGCGAATTTTGGCGGCTGCAGCTTTGCTTGCGCGCAGGAAGGAAACCACGGCCTGTTGATTGTTCAACCTATTGATCCGGGCGCGAAACTCGTCAATTTCAGCGAGCCCCAGGAGCACATAGACCAGAGCGATCAGCCAGAAGCTGAATATATTGCGCAGTTGCAGCGAGACTGTTTGCAGCATTCGCAATGTTGTGGTGATGTTGAAATTGTCTGACCACAAAAGCGAGGCAGCAATGCCATGCGCCTCGAGCCAGGCTCGGAACTGCTGGTAGAGGAATTGATAGGTGGTTGCATCACTGGCGATGCGGCGTCCAACCTGGCCGACTGTCCAAGCCATCAGCCATCCAAAGCCCAGCAGAACGCCAAGAACCAGGACAAAACTGATCAGCAGGGTCAGTGCAGGGTTAAGGGTTGAAGCAAGAGCGCGCTGAACCGGCCAGACCAGCATGATGATAAACAACGCAAAGGCCACCGGCGCCAATAGAGTTCGTCCATAATAAAGCAGTGCTATCAGCATGCTGGCCGCGATCAGATTGAGCGCTGCATTGCTCCGCTTGGCCATTTGACCTCCATGCTGCGATCGTCTGAATCACGTTAGCTTGGCAGCGTATTCTTGAAGATTTGTCCGTCCTTGATAACCAGCAGCAGGGTTTGCGCCGGTCTTTCGAGCACATGGATATCATCGAGCGGATTCTCGCCGAGCAACAGCAGATCAGCAAACGCACCTTGTTCGACAACCCCTAATCGGCCGGGATAGGGATTGCGCAGATTGGAGAGTGCGAGCAGATCGGCATTGACCGATGTGGCTGCCTGAAGCACCTGCGCATTTGTATACCACTGGCTTAGATGGGTGAGCATGAAGTTCTGGCGTGGCGTCATCTCGGGTGAAAACAGGACGTCGGATCCCCAGGCTGTCTTGATCGCATATTTGCGGGCGAGCTGATAGAGCGCCGGGGTGCCGGCGAAAAGCTGCTTTATCCGCTCTGCACTGGGCCCGGTTTGTGGGGCAGCATCCGCAGTGGTGAGGAAAGGCTGGGTACTGAGCCAGACATCCTTTTCAGCGATCATCCGTGCGGTCCGCTCGTCTATGAGGTGGCCGTGTTCCACGCAGGAAACGCCTGCCCGCAAAGATCTTTCAACCGTATTGGAAGCATAGGCATGAACGGTGACGTAGGTGTTCCAGTCTTTCGCAACCTCGACGGCCGCACGTATTTCGTCTTCACTGAAGGTGGACATGTCAAGGGGACTGCGCGGCGACGACACGCCACCGCCGGCGACAATCTTGATTTGTGAAGCGCCCTGCAGCAACTGCTCGCGCACCCGCAATTTAAGATCTCCGGTATCGTCGACGATCGCCGCAGCACCCATTAATTCCGAGGTGCTCAATCGGCCGCCATCGCGTGGAATTTCCGTGGGCAGGCGCAAATCACCATGACCACCGGTGGTGGTGATCATCGCGCCGGATGGAAATATCCGGGGGCCAGGTATCAGGCCATTGTCGATCGCTCGCTTGAAGGAGAATGTCGGGCCACCAAGATCGCGAATTGTGGTAAAGCCGCGCAGAAGCGTGCGTTCGGCCTCTGCGGTCGAGGCGGCAAAGATCATGCCTGGATCGCCCTCCATCAAAACCGGCAGCGGCACGGCGGCGTAGACCGCATGCCAATGGGCGTCAATCAGACCGGGCATGAGCACACGATCGCCGCAGTCGATGACCCGCGCGCCCTCGGGTGGCGGATTGTTGGCTGCATCAACCGAGGCGATCCGGTTTCCTTCGATGAGAACCTGAATGCCCGGTCGCAGGCTGTCAGACTTCCCATCGAAAAGACGGACATGGGTGAGGAGAATTTTCTCTCGCTGTGCCAGAGCTTGGTCTGCGGTGAGAATTGCCGCGGCAGCGGCTGCAGCGCCTGCAAGGAAGTGTCTTCGCGACAGCCGATCCAGCCGGGTGGAGATCTTCTGCAGCATAGGGCTTGAGCAGGCGCATCCGCCCGCGCGGCTGAAGTGCTGATAGCTTTTACCCAATCGGATCATACTGCCTTCTCCTTGAGAACAGTAACAAACCTTCACTTGATTGCCGGCAACGCACAGAGGAAAAGTCCTCCGCTGGCTTAAATCGCATCACCCGGCCTGTCGCGGCCGTCTTCAAGGCCCGTCATATCGCCTGATCTGCAGTCTGACCGACCGCTTTTCGGGCTTTTTTGATCGCATTGCCCCAAGCGAGCGGTGTAACAATTGCAGGTCTGAGAACGGTATCAAAAGCTTTGGCGCTTTGTATCTGACAGGTCAGGAAACAGCGCCTGTGCATCGCCCATCGGAGCGAGAACGGGTCGGCCGGCACTTCCCTCAACCCGGCAGACAGAGCAACCACATTGCAAAACTGCTGCTCGTTTCATTTCACTGCAGAAGGATCAAGACTATTTAATCTCAATGTTCCCGATCAGGCACTGCTACGGGTTTTACCACGGACTGATGCACCGGGTCCAGAACCAACACGTCCCGCATCGCCGGTTTACTCGCGGGTCACGCGATTTGGTCCGCGCAGGAAACCGCATGTGATGGGCGATATCTGCCTGAAATCACGCAAAGCCGGTCGATACGGACGCTGGGTCGTTGCCTGAGGGCGAGGTTGGTCTGTTTAGACTTGATCTTCGTCGAAGCCTGTCGCAAGATACGACTTCGCAGCTCAATGCCATTATGAAAACTCTTTCCGTAAGACGTCGGGAGTATAAGATGCCATTGTTCAGTATAACCAGCCAGGTCTACTCTCCGGAAGAAGTCGAAGAACTCCGGCACTGCTTCTCGCATGCAGCCATCATGCTTGCCGAAAAAGGCCGGGACTACGATGAAGCGAGATTGGCCGAGACCATCATCAGGCTTCACAGGAGCGGATTGCGTGATCGCGATCAATTGGCGGAACTGGCCTGTCGCATGATCGAAAAGAAGCCTGGTTCGGAGTTTAGGGGCGATGGGGATATCGCTGCCAACAGAAATACGGTGACGTAAAAAATGCGTGCGCACGCAAAGTCATTCCACAAAGTAGCGTGGTTACATGGCTGCACAGCTACACGGACAGACAAAGCGCCCATAAGCAGGAATTTTTTACTCTGGACAGGGCCCCCGCAGGGCACCCCGCCGGGCTTTTGTTTGCATCCAGCTTGAACCTTTTACCGCTCTGAGTGTTTAGGCGTCAGAGGACAAAACATGAGCTGGTTCATTACTGCTATTTCTGCATCCTGGTTGATCGTCATCGCCTTCACGGCCTGGACAGAACGTGACCGAAAATAGAATCTGATCAAGCAATGAGCAAACTGCGGCCAGGCGCGCAGCAGGCAAATCAACGAGCAGCCACGCTCAAGATCAACGAAAGCAATTCATTCTGAACCAAATCTGACGTCATGCGTTTGTTTACCAATCGTTAACTTTGTTACGCGCTGTGGCAGAAAGGTGGATCAGAATGGATTGGATGAACGCAACGATGCTCTGTGCAACACTGCTGGTTGTTGGCGCGGTGTTCTACATCACTTCATTGGAGATCAGGAATCGATGATTTCCATGGTCTTCATACTTTGAAACCCCGGCCGCTGGTCGGGGTTTTTGTTATGGTGAATGCTTATCGCCGCTTCGACGTCGGAGCAGTGGTTAAAAACTTCTGACCTACCGCTTGTCGGCATTTCGCGCTGTTTGTCAAAGCGTGTCGCGGAAAGCAGACGACAGCGATCACAGCGCTGTCGGCTTGGACGCGATATATGCTCCCCCACCCTGCAGGGAACGCTGTGAGCCAGTTCTTTCCTTTTCAAAGCGTTGATAGGCATTGATTGTTTGGGCGGCGATCTGCGGCCAGGTATAATTGTCACGCACAAGTTTAAGGCCTGCCTGCCCCATCTCGGCCGCACGCTCGGGATTTTCCAGGACAGTTGTCAGGCCAATCGCCACTGCCTGCGCGCTCAGCTGGCAGACAATGCCTGCATTCGCCTCAGCGACCTCAGGAAAATGACACGCATCGGTTATAACGACTGGAACACCGCAGGCCAAGGCTTCGGTAATGGCGACGCTAAATCCTTCCTGACGACTGGGCAGGCAGAAACAAAGGGCATTTCTGAGGGCCGCTATCTTCGTCGGCCCATAAAGCGCGCCGGTGAGGTGGACGCGCGCCTGCAATCCGGCTTGGCCGATCGCCGTGAGAAACGCGGGCTGCGCACCGCCGTCAGGTCCGGCAACCACCAGGTCGATTTGCGGATAGCGGTCTGCAATCTGACAAAAGGCATCGGCCAGGATATCGAGACCCTTTTTGTAATGTAACCGCGACAAAAACAGAATATAGGGCCGATCCGGAAGAGCCGCAGGCTTGCCCTCCGACGTCTCGATTTCCTCAAGAAATATGCCGTTTCCTATGATCACCACGGGTGGTCTCAGGCGCAAGGGTCGCATCAGATCGGCTTCGTCCTGGTTGAGTGCCTGTATGAAGGCTGCACCATTGAGCATTCGTCGAAAGGCCAGATTGAAAGCGAGCCTCTTCTTCCATCTTTTCTGTTGCATGCTCCAAACATCGAGCATGCCACAGCAGCAGATGCAGTAAGCTACGTGATATTTTCGGCAAAGCATGGAGGCTCTCAGAAGAATGGTTTCCCAGACCCCATGCATATGCACGAAATTGGCGGAAGCAATCATCGCGGACAGGACCTTTGCAGCCCGACGGCCGGTCAGCACCTCATATCGGTCGGGCATCGGCAGCATGAAGGTTTTCACGTTTTGGAAGCCGGGGATCGCTGCGGTTGCTTTCGCCGCACGATAATCGATCTCATCATCGCTGTAGCTGACGATGGTGACATCATGGCCCAATGCCGCCTGGGCTGCGGCCAGACGCACCACCACGGCCTGAGGCCCGCCTTTTGCCGGATCAAACGAACCGATGATATGGATGATTTTCATAGGATCCGCCTGCTCTGTTGTTTCGAGAGTGCTTCCACCAGTCGTTCGCCATAGCGCGCGACGGTGAAATCGCGGGCGCGGGCGCGGGCATTTTCACGCATCCCGGCGAGCAGGGAAGCATTTTGGGATAACTGCCGCAACACTTCAGTCGTTACCACCACATCGCGGATTGGCACGATATAGCCATCGATTCCGTGCCGCACGACGCTGCCGGTATTGGGTGTGCAGATCACCGGCAAACCCGCCCCAAGCGCCTCGTAACACGCTGTCGCAGATCCCTCGCACAGTGAGGGAAGGAAGAAGACATCGGCCCATTCAAACTGGGCACGCATTTCGCTGCGTGGAATGGGACCGGTGAGATCGACAGTTTTTGCAAGCTGTTCGCGCGCTAGCATTTCCACATCGATCGGTCCAACCATGCGGAACTCGACCTGTCCGGCCAGTGTGCGTGCAAGCGTGCCGACATAAGGGGATCCTTTTCTCAGCCCCACTGCGCCGACTGTCAGAACCCGCAATGGTCCGGAATGGGGGACGCGTGCATCGATCTGAAACCGGTCATCAACCCCATAGGGAACGATCACCACTTTTTCCTCCCGGCAGCCGGCTGCGATGACATGCTCGGCCACAAATTGCGATGGACAGATCACCGCATCGGCAAGCGCCCATTCCGCCTGTTCGCGCGCCGCAAAGGCTGCCGCGTTTTTATCATCCAGACTGACCGACTGCCAACCCGGGTGGAGGAGCTCTTCTTCACAGACGAGCTGGTCGACGACTGTGCGCGGCGCAATCATCTGTTCAACCGCGGTCCAAAGCCCCTGGCTCTTTGCTGCAGTGAGCAGTTCAAGGGCTTCGCCACTAAACGCATAGACGCCGCTCGCCCCATGAAAGCCGTGCGAGGCCACAAGTGTACCGAATTTTTCTCCCGCCCAGATCGCATTGGCGGTGGATTGTGGCCCTGTCTGATGGGCCAATCTGCGCATGGCGGAGTGAAAGCCAAAGCGTGGAAACGTCGTCATTTTCTCCTTTGGAATCCCCTTTGGGCGACGTCCCACTAGACGCCGTACTGCGCCGGGTAGAATGGCTGCGGGAAGACGGTCAAGCAGGCGTGGCCATCCTTGTTCAGCGCAGATATCGGTATAGAAATGCGCCAGTTTTTGATGTTGCGCGAATATTTGCGGCACGGCGTAATGCATGCGCGCGCCGAGCTGGCTGACGACGAACGAACCGTTCATTGCATTTTCTCCGCTTGCAATTGGCGATCCAGGATCGGCATTGCGGGAAATGGTTCTTTTCGCAGCAACCGACCCACGGCGGATTGCCAGACTGCCGCTCCAAACTCACGCGAATAGGCGGTTTCCATGAGATAGCGCGCATTGTTGCCCATCATTTTGCGATTGAACTGCGAGTTACGAAGCAACAGGATCGCACTGACCAGCATCTCCACTTCGCCCGGGCACAGCGAAACACCGCAATGGAAATCGCGTATGACAGTGGCAATCTCGCCATCCGGATCACCGATGAAAATGGTTGGGCGTGCGGCGGCGAGCACCCCATAGAATTTACTGGGGACAATGCAATGTTCGAGTTCGGGTTTAAGCGAAACCAGATGGACATCAGCCGCGCCGAGACTTTCGGACAGTTGCTCGACGGGTTGAAACGGCTTCATGACGATATTGCTCAATCCGCGCCGCCTGGCCTCCTCCTCGACATAGCGACGCTGCTGTCCTTCGCCGATCATCAGGAACACAATATCGGGATTGGCTTTCAGCTGCTCTGCCGCATCAAGCACGGTTTGGAAATCATGCGCGCGGCCAAAATTGCCGGAATAGCCAATAACGAACTTGTCCCCGAGCCCCCAGGCGTGCCGCAGCGGATTTTGTTGCGGATCGACGGGCAGGATCTCGTTTTTGTCGGCCCAGTGATGGACGACAGCCAGATTGTCGGCAGATATTCCTTGTGCTGACAAGAAGCGGGCCATTCGGTCAATCGGGCAGATCGTCAAGGCCGACTGCCGCATTGACCAGTTTCGCAACAAGAGGCTCAATTGTCCCGGCAGGGTCTTGTCCTTGATCAATCCAAGCTCAATGGCAGTTTCCGGAAACAGATCCATGACCCAGTTTACAAGATGGGCACGCCGCAGGCGGATCGGCAGAATGGTCGAAACCGAGAGAAGCGGCGGATCGGTACACACAACACAAATATCATCTTTCCTGGCATGGGTGGCGAACCAGGTGGCTGCGGCCAGATGAAAGGTGGCGTAGTCGATCGCTCGCCCCAAAAGCGTGTTGCGGCCAAAGCCGGAAGTGGAGAGCCGGTGGACATTGATCCCTGATATCGTTTCGCGCGCGGGCAGTCTCGATTTGCCCTTCTCATGATAGCTGCGGCTTGCAAGCACAATGGTCTCAATGCCCTCCGCCACCAATTGATGGGCAAGGCTTGTCACCATCCGGCTTGTCGCCGACTGATCGGGATAGAAGTATCGGTTTGCAAGCACCACGCGCATGTCTTTGGCTTTCTATGCTCGAGCCGGTTTTACCCAGCATGGCTGCAGGCTATGGATATTTGCAAGAAGTCCATTGGCATAGGGGAGATGAACGGCGGAGGGGATGGCTACCACTTTGGTTGAAACAAGGGCTAACGCGCAGCCACACGGCCTCATCCAAACAGACATGGCCGGGGTGGTTTTCACCGTTTTGAAGCCGTATCGATGCCCCGTCAAATCGCTATCATGCCCTGATCAAACTCTGGTCGGAGGGAAGGCCTTGCAGGAAAAGACAGCACTGATCATCGGCGTGACAGGGCAGGACGGTGCCTATCTCAGTGAGCTTCTGCTCGCCAAGGGCTACCGGGTGCACGGTCTCAAGCGACGGTCCTCGTCGTTCAATACCGCGCGCATCGATCATCTTTATCAGGACCCGCATGAAGAGGATATCCGGTTCAAGCTGCATTTCGGCGACCTCACGGATGCGACCAATCTTTGTCGTGTCATCCAGGAGGTTCGGCCCGATGAAATCTATAATCTGGGCGCACAGAGCCATGTGCAGGTGAGTTTTGAGACCCCGGAATATACCGCGAATGCCGATGCACTGGGGACACTGAGACTTCTGGAATCCATGCGGATTCTCGGCCTTAGTCAAAGCTGCCGTTTTTATCAGGCATCCACTTCGGAACTGTTTGGCAACAGCTCACCGCAGGCGCAGAGCGAACAGACGGCCTTTGCACCGCGCAGTCCCTATGCGACGGCGAAACTTTACGCTTACTGGACGACGGTCAATTATCGCCAGGCCTATGGATTTCATGCCTCCAATGGCATTTTATTCAATCATGAGAGCCCGCTGCGCGGAGAGACATTCGTAACACGCAAGATCACCCGAGCGGTCGCTGCGATCGAAAGAGGGCTTCAGGACAAATTGCGTCTGGGCAATCTGAATGCGCGTCGTGACTGGGGGCATGCACGCGATTATGTCGAGGGCATGTGGCGCATTCTCCAGCAAGAGAGCCCGGATGATTATGTGCTGGCCACCGGTGAAACACACACGGTGCGCGAATTTGTCGAACAGGCGTTCAGAGCCGTCGACAAGCAAATCGAATGGCAAGGCGACGGAATTGACGAGATTGGATTGGACCGCAAGTCGGGTCAATGTCTCATTGAGATCGATCCGCGCTATTTCCGGCCAAATGAGGTCGATTTCCTGCTCGGCGATGCCTCCAAGGCCAGGGATCGGCTCGGCTGGCAACACACGACAGGCTTTGAAAACCTTGTCACAGAAATGGTCGACTGGGATATGCGCAATATCATGCGGGAGGTCGGGCGCAATGACTTTTATGGCTGAACCCCTTCCCTCCCCGCTTTACGCGATCGCTAAGAAGAAGATATTTGTTGCCGGGCATACGGGAATGGTGGGGTCTGCCATTCTCAGACGTCTGAAATCAGAGGATTGTGAGGTTTTAACGATTGGCCATGCGGCGCTGGATCTTACACGCCAGGCACCGACCGAAGCGTTCATCGAGCAGCACAGGCCCGATATCATCATCGTGGCTGCAGCCAGGGTCGGCGGAATACTTGCGAATTCGCAATATCCCGCCGATTTTCTCTATGACAATCTCGCCATCGGACTCAATATCATTCGCGCAGCGCATCTTTGTGGAGTGGAGCGGCTTTTATGGCTGGGTTCAAGCTGCATTTATCCGCGCGAAGCGCCGCAGCCCATGACAGAGAAGGCCTTGTTGACGGGGCCTTTGGAGCCGACCAATGAAGCCTATGCGATTGCCAAGATTGCGGCTCTCAAATATGCTGAGGCCTGCGCAAGACAATTTGGCCGTCACTTCATGACGGCAATGCCAACCAATCTCTACGGGCCCAACGACAATTTCGATCCGCTGACATCGCATGTTGTGCCTGCACTGATGCGACGCATTCACGAAGCAAAGCTTGCCGGCAAGGATCAGGTCACATTGTGGGGCAGTGGCACGCCATTGCGTGAATTTCTCCATGTGGATGATCTGGCCGATGCGCTGATCCATCTGCTGCGATTTAGCGACAGACTTGAACCGGTCAATATTGGCACCGGAGACGAAGTCTCGATCGGAGAACTGGCGCGGATCATTGCCAGGGTGGTTGGGTTTGAAGGCCGACTGGAACATGATTTGAGCAAGCCGGATGGGACCCCGCGCAAGCTACTCGATACAATGTATATGCGGTCTCTGGGATGGAAGCCGCGCATTGATCTTAGCGATGGGATCAGGGAGGTCTACCGGAACTGGTTGCGGGATGAGGCGCATTATGCGGCAGCCTGAACGAACAGCTGAACGCTTCCGGCGCGGGTTTTCGGGTCAGTGACTAGCCGAGAACGCACCGCAAGACCGATGCTCTCAGGGCTGCGATCACTGCGCGTTGATACGAATAAAAGGGTGCCCGCGTGAAGCAGGCACCCTATTTGTGAGGCTGCTTGCCATCGCTTTACGCGGGAGAGCCGGTCAGTTTGCTCAGATCAAGTTCAATGCGCAGGATGTCGCCGGGCCTGATCCTTGTGCGTTCATCGGCCTTGATTTCCTCGAAGGCGCCATTGATGTTCCTGCTGATGGTGAACAGCAGCTTCGGGCGCATGTCAGAGGAGGAAATATTGCCGGAGGACTTGGCAATTTCGGCCATGGTTTGCAGCTGTGCGTTGCTGCGCAGTTCCATGCGGGCGATATTGAGATCAAGTTCCTGTAGGCTGGTTGCGGCTTCACTCCTGCGCGCCTCTTCGAGATTGGCAATCCGCTGCTCAACGGCGAGCTGGTTTTGCCGCGCCCGTGCCAAAAACGACCCCAGTTCAAGCGCGTCACGCCGCGTGGCAGACAGATCGCGCTCCATGTCGCGGAGATTGGATTTGGCCGCCAGGCCACGATCGACCAGTGATTTGCTTGACTCGACATTTTCCTGCAGCAGCTGGATTTCTGCATCGTGCAGTTTGATGCTTTGCTGCAAGGTCTGAATTTCATCCCCGTAACTGGCCGACTGCGCATTCAGTGCATCGCGCTCAGCAGCCAGATTGCTGCGGCGGACGTTGAACAGGGTTTTTTCACCATCAAGCATGTGCTGGCTAAGGGATGCGGCCTGCGCATTGGCCGGAGTTGACTCTGGCAATTGATAATCGAAGGCTGTGCCGTCAAGTTCCGCCTTCAGGCGCACCCTGCGGATATTTGTTGTAGTGATCTGCATTTGCAGATCGGCATATTCCTGTTGCGCGCTGATCATCTGCATACCGGCCGTAACAGCGGGCGCCTCGCCCTTGCCGGCCCCGCCGCCCAGCGCCATTAGTTCCAAGGCAACCATTCCGGGCCGGAAATCATATTTGCCTGGCGCCTTGACGTCGCCCATCACGAAGACCGGTGCATATTGGCTTATCGACGCTGTGACGGTGAGCCCCGGTATGTGTTGCGACAGCGTGTTGCCGATTTTCTCGCTGATCTGCGCTGTCGTCAGCCCCTTGATATTGATGGTTCCAATCACCGGATAACCGATATTGCCATCCACGTCGATCGGGAAGACCCCGGTCAGCGCGGGCTGGCCATAGACCGTTATCTGCAGGATATCATTGGGGCCGACCTGATAGGGTTCGCTCTGCGTTTGTGGCGAGGTTGCCGGTTGAGCCTGGGCCGGGGTTTCAGCTTGCAGCCTTGATTGTGCCGAGCCGACTGTCGGGCCGAAGGCCACAGAGCTTGAGAGCAGCAAGAGAGCCAATTGATAGCGTCTTGGTGTTTGAAGAACCATGTTAAGCCTCATGCTGATTATGCCCAGACTGCGAGGCAGTCTGGTGACGGCGCTTGAGTAAGGCGCGGAACAACTCAATTGCTTGCCGTGCATTGGGGCGCAACAAGGCTTTTATGCTCGCCAGCCAGCTGCGATAGGAGGCTGAAGGCTGGCTGACCACGGCGAGTGCCGGCTTTCGCCCCAGGGCAGCCATGGTTTGAATGAGGGCATGGTTTGCCTGCTGGTCGTTGCGATCGGGCTGCGCCACGAGAAGAGCGGTATCGGCGGCACGCGAAAGCAGCACCGACCGCTTATCATCGGCCACGGAGGGCAGGTCTACCAGGATGATTTTATGGTCGGTGCGAAGCTGTCCGATCAGTTCCGAGAGCCATTCCCCCTCGACCTGTTGACCCGGTGTGATAATGTCGATCCCCGACCCATGATCGTGATTGAGGGTGGCGCCCGATAATTTGCGCCCCGTCGATGCCGTCCCCTGTCCTGTCTCGGGCAGGCCGAGAGCTTGCGATAGTCGCGAATGTTGATTGGTGGCATCGATGACGGCGACCGCGACGCCTGATGCTGCAAATTGTTGGGCAAGCGCGGTGATCAGCAATGCCTTTGTCTCACTGTCGCCGAGCGAAATGATGGCAAGGGACAGTGAATCCCGGCCACGGGACAGAAAGCGTAGCCTGTCATGGACGGATTTGATCGCCCGCCCAAATGCGCTTGCCGGATCGAGGCCACGATTGACCAGCATTGGGACGGTGAGTTGAGGTGTGAGCGGCAGCAAGGTGGCCGCCGGAATGCCGGGCAGAATGAACGAGGCAGTCTGCGCGGGCCTTATCTTGTCAAAGGCTTCTCTTGAAACCGTTGCCAGCAACGACACGAGGCCCCCGAGCCCCAGACCCAGCAACAACCAGTTGGCAAGATTGGGGCTTGCTTTGGCGGTGGCGGGCTCCGCAGCCGATATCATCTGCGCTTCAGGTACGGCGATCCCGTCCTGCTCGATCAATTGTTTGTAGCGGGTAAGATAGCTCTCATAAACGGTGCGGCTTGCATTGGCCTCGCGGTCAAGCTGAACCGCCTGGACCTGTGCCTGGTTGGCCTGCGCGAGGTCGGCCTCGGCGGCCGTCAGTGCATCTTCGAGCCCGGAGCGTCGCTGCCGCGCGATCTTGATTTCATTGCTCAGGCTTTTGATGATTTCATCGACCTGCGCTGTGACTTGCTGCTTGAGGGCATCCCGCTCGGCGGTCAGGACCGGGATTTCAGCACTTTTCAACGCTCCATTGGATCGCAGTTCATCGAGTTGGCGTTCGACACGTGCCTGCTCATTGCGCAGGGACTGGATAGCGGGGGAGGCCAGAACTTCGGTCAGTGCCGGCGCTTCATTATTGGTCTTCAGCGACTCGGCGGTGCGCAGCCGCGCCTCTGCAAGCGATACTGCGCCGGTTGCGGCAACGATTTCTGTATTGAGGGCCGCAACCCTTTGCGCCTGGAAACTGATCTGGCCGGGATCTCCGGCAAGCCGCGATTTTTGCCTGAAGTCTTCGGCCGCGCGTTCCGCGCCCTCAAGATCACTGCGCAGGCTGACCAGTTTCTCGCCCAGCCATTCGCTCACCCGACGCGCTGCAGATTGCTGCACATCGATCTGGTGATCAAGATAGGCGGTGACAAAGGCATTGGCCACCCTCGCTGCATAGACGGGGTCGGGTGCCCGGTAGGAAATGAAGATCGTGTAGGAACGGCCATCATTATTGACCCGCAAGCGCGACAGCAACAGATCAATGCGTTGTCTTTCGCGCGCCGACGCATCCACGTCGCGCGCCTCCCGCACTTGTTTCGCATTTTCAGGCGGTGCCGACAATACTGTACCGGACCGAAAGGCGGTGGGGACATTGACATTGTCGGCTTGCAGAATATCGATCACCTTGCGTGCCATCATGCGCGAGCTGATGATATCGAGTTCGGATCGCAGCACGGGGCTGTCCTGAGGCAGGGGTGTGATAGCGCTTTCGTTTGGCAGCGCCTGCACGCGGCGCATATCGAGGACCAGAACCGATTCCGACACATAGCTTAAAGGCGCCATCAGATAGCCGATAACCCCGATCGCAACTCCGGCAAGAAGTGGCGCAATGATCAAGGTTCTTCTGCGTTTGATAGTGTCGAGCAGGTCAGCCAGCGGCTGCCGCGCGTTTCCTGATGAAACGTCGGAGATAATCACAGAAAGTCTCCCTCATGCGAAAAGACAAAGCGCGACCAGGCGCTAATTCATGACCCGATGTCCGGGCTAGTGAATGTCGGAGAACGATGTTTCCGAGGGGAAGAGCTCATTGATGATACAGGCAACCTCCGTGCGGTTGGAGGCTTTGAGCTTCTTCATGATGTTGCGAATGTGAACCTTGACGGTGCTTTCACGCAGCTTGAGTTCATAGGCTATGATTTTGTTGGCCTTGCCACGGCGCAGCGCGTTGACGACTTCGGCCTGACGTTGAGTGAACATTCCGCCCAGAGGCTGCAAGCGATGCGAGTTGGGATCACTGGCATGGCGCAGCGCCAGGACGCTGCTTGCGGGCACGAAGGTGCCCCCTGCCATGGCAAGCCGTAGCGCTTCCACGCAAACATTGACGTTGACCGATGTCGGGATGTAGCCTTTGACGCCATAGTCAAGCGCTTTGAGGACTTGTGAGATTTCTTCCTTATCCGCCAGGATGATGACAGGCGACGGAGCGCAGTCATTAACGATGCGGTTGAGGTAATTACCGACCGCTGGATCCGACACTTTTTGACCGCCAATGTTGAAGAGTACGGCACTGACGCTGCGCCCACGGCGCTGATGCTGCCATTGCTCAAATGAGCTGAACGTGGCGATTGACATATCGAGACTGTGATTGGTCAGGCCATGCGCCAGACATTCACGATCCAACGCCCGGTTGTCAATTATGACAAGTAGTGGCAAAACTGCATTATTGGATTCGTCTGACTTGAACGAAGTATCTTTCGAAGAAAGATGATTATTATTCTTTGATTCACTGCTTCTGCTGTTGAACTGCGGAGAAATGTTCATTTTTTCGCCCTCTAACCGTGTCATGCGCAGTTATCGCATTGCGAAACATTCACAATGACTAGAGCGCTACGGCCGCCTTTTCGCTGTTTTCAGTGATTTTTATTATTAACCCCGTAATCAATGCTTACTATTGCTTTTATTGATCAGAAGATTGCCCGAATTTTGTCACAGTGTCATTAACCTAGATTAAGCAGTTGAGGGAAATATGGTTTAGTAAAAGCTCAGATATCTACGCAATTAGTGGTAGAGATTACTACCTTGCCAAAATAAAGGGGCTCCCCGACACTCAAAGGAGGCCGCGCGACAATGAAAAATCAAGTAACGGGCGCAAGGCACGAGAATCAGATCCCATCACCTTGATCGGGTGAAATGTCAGGTGAGATGCCCATGGCGGTGAATGCTGACGACGCAAAGACGCTTTGCCATTTTCTGGCGAGTCCGCCGATCGGCGCGGTCTTTGATGACGGAGAGAATGAGACACTTCATGCGCTGCCAGTGACCGTCAAGAACTTTGCACCGCATAGTGTGGTCAGCAGTCAGGGGGATTGGGCCAACTCGCTGCATATTATCAGAAGCGGCTGGGGATGCACCTATCGGGACCTTGCTGATGGTGACCGTCAGATTCTTGACTTCCCGATGCGGGGCGATTTCCTGGGTTTTCGGACCGGGATTGGCTTTAACTACTACACGCTGATCGCAGTGACGGAGCTTTCCGTTTTCGAACTCTCCCTCGATCACCTCACCGAACGCCTTGCGGCGGCGCCGAGACTGGCCATGACCTTCATCGAATTGATGGCACGGCAGCGCGCCATCCTGGTCGAACATGTCATTTCCATTGGACGGCGCAGCGCTTTGGTGCGGCTCGCGCATCTGCTCTTGGAACTTGGTCATCGTGCCCGAATGGATGGCACGGGGGATGAGGGCCAGTTTTTCTGCCCACTGACGCAATCCGAGCTCGGCGATGCGCTTGGATTGACGCCCATTCACGTCAATCGCATGTTACGGCAGTTGCGTAGTGAGCAACTGCTGATTTTCCGCAATAATATAGTTGAGTTCGTCAACCGGCCGGCACTGGTGCATATTGCGAGCTTTGACGAGGATTATCTGAGCATGGAAATTTTTCCCCGCTTCCGGCACAGCCGATAGCGCCCTTGCGGCGCAACTGGCTGAGCAGACGCGCCGCACCGTCGAGCCTCGCATCAAGCGATGATCATGCGGTGGCGATATGGGGGATGTTCTTTGCTGATATTTCTTCACGCGACTCCTCATAACCCGCATCGGCATAGCGAATGACCCCGAGCGCCGTATCATTGGTGAGCGCATGATCAAGACGTTCAGCGCCTTCTGCTGATCGATCTTGCGTCTGACCGCTTGCGCCGAGCAGATAAGATCGCCTTCGTCATAAGGCATATCGACGATCGTGGTGACGCCACCGGCTGCAGCCGAGCGGGTGGACCAGATGAAATCCTCCTGGTTTTTCTGCGAGAGCGAGTGCACCTGCGCGTCGATCGCACCCGGCATGATGATTGCTTCACCCAAAAGATGGCGTTGCCGGGCTTGTGGCGGCGTGCCGCTTCCCAGCGCAATAATCTTGCCGTCGCGCACCGCGATATAGCCTTCCGCAAAAACGCGATCGGGAAGAACCAGGGTGCCTTGCAGAACAAGGTCAAAATCGGCCATGTCAATTCTCCTGGCTTGCTTGGTTGCGCCGAAACAGCAAGCGGTCAATTCTCTTTGAAGGCCGGTGTGGCGGCGACGATTCTTGCCCGGATTGCTTCCGGCGTGCCTTCGGGGGCTGTTCCGAGCGCAAAGAAACTATCGAAACTGTTGATGGGTGCCCTATCAATGATCTGGGCCACGGTAGCGTCCGAGCAGATCAGCTCTTCGATACATTCGACCTCGGAAGACAGAGGACGGTCTTTCTGGTAAAAGCGGGAACACAGGCGGACCTGTTGATAGATCAGGCCGGCGACGCCTTGCGGCTCGTCACCAACGATGTCGATGGCTTGTGATGCCAGCAGGGCTTCAAGGGCAGCCAGTCGCTTCAGGGCTTCGACCTGACGCTCGAAGCGTTCGATCACCAATGGCAGGAAAGCGGCTTCGTCTTCCATGCCACCGGCAACCACCAGCGATTGTGCGGACACCGGGTTGCTGAGCGACAGCACACGCGAGAAGATCTCTCCGGCCAATTTGATGATAGGGCCAAAGCCGGTCGCGATGATGCCATGGGGTACGAGATTGAGTGGCAGACCACGTCGGTGGCCGTTGCCCAAAAGCACGCAGCGGTTAAAGGCGTTGCGTGCGGCATGAGCGATACAAAGGGAAGCTGATTCCAGCAGGATTGTCACGTCGAGCGGCAAGGACCCGCCCGACGTCACCACCCGACCATCGACAACGACCGGATTGTCATCGGAGCGTCCTGTTGCCTGCAGCACCTTGTAGCCGGCCCCCAGCAGACTTTCGATCATGGCACCGAAGACCTGAGGGACCATACGAAGGCTTAACGGATCCTGGACCTGAGTGGAAACGGGCCATGGCCAGGATGCTGCCGCATCGCAGAACCATTTGCCGACCAGCGCTTCGCGCGGGGTTCCGACATGGCAGGCGGCCAACCAGGGATCGGGCGATGCTCCCAGCGCGCCTGATGCGGTGAGACTGGTGGCCAGCATGACGCGGATAACAGAGGCTGCATCGCGCAGAGCGCGGGCAGCGGCGGCGAAACTGACAGCATTGGCTGAGAGCGACGCCAGCGCGTCGCGCGGCGCCATGCGATGGGGGCTGAGACCGGCAAGATCGAGCGCTTGACTGGCGGCCATACGTTGGCCTTTGAATATTGCCTCCCCTGCTCCGGTCAGCACCGCTCCAATCTGGCCCATCAATCCAATATCCGCGCAGCCGATGGAACCCGTCCTGCGCACGACCGGGATCACGTCGGTTTTGAGCAAATCGAGATAGGCTTCAACCAGTGCGGGGGAACAGCCGACCTGACCGGTGAGGATTGTGTTGATGCGAATGGCGATTGCTTTGCGGACGATGGACGGCGGAAAGGCAGCACCGGTGCCAAAATGATGGGCGCGGACCAGGCCAAGATTGAATTCTTCAAGCTCTTCGATGGACCAGCTGACATCCTTCATCGCACCAACCCCGGTGGTACTGCCATAAACCGGGATTCCGTTGCGGATTGCTTCTTCGACGACGGCGCGTGCTTGCCGCACCCGCTCCATTCCCTCCGCAGAAACACGGAGCTCAGCATTGCCATTTCCGATTTCCATCATATCGGCAAAGCCGAGCGGTTGCCCGTTCAACGCGATCTGCACTGTTTTCGATACCTTCATAACGAGGTCCTTTGCCGAATTGTAGCTGACAGGACAATGCCATGGCATATCCCATATTGCGAACGCGCGATGCGAAAGTGAAAGCGCAATCGATAGCGAGATTGCGAGACGCTCACATATCCGCGTGCAAGCTTTGACAGATATTCGGCGCGGAAGCCGTCCGCGTTTCATTGCTGCCGTCATCGACTATCGCGCCGGAGAATGAATGCCCGTGCCACAGGTTATGACTGCCATGTTCGCTGAGACCCGACCCCGATCGCCGCCCTTGCCATCATCCTGGCCACGGATAAAGTCCGCTCGCAAATCCGGAAGGTTGAAGATGTTGCCATCGCCAACACCGTAGCACCCGCCGGTGACGGAGAAGAGCTGTGCAAAGCTTGTGCGAGAAGCAGCTGCCTGGCCTGGCTGATATGGTGTTCAATTGGGTTTATTTGTTTGCTGCATAAAAAAAGGCAGTTCCAAAATCAGCTGCGACGAAATTACGTCAACGGCGTATTATTCGAGACGATCTTGCGATTATGCTGACAGCCTATGCGAAGAGAGCAGGAACACCTCTCTCATGATCAGACGAAAGCAGTTCTTGCAGCCGTTAAGGAGTTGAACAATGGCCGACAAAAACACCGAATTTGGCGACAGCGTCCTTGAAGGCCTCAAAGAAGCATTGGCTTGGAAGCGTGGCGAGGTCGCGCTTGAGGTTCGGAATATCGCTCCAATTCCAGCCTCTAGTATCAAAGAAATCCGCAAACGCTACGCACGTTCAACAAAAGAGTTTGAGCGTCGGTTTGGCATCCCGGCCGCCACAATGAATAATTGGGAACAGGGTCGCCGCAAGCCCGACCCGACCGCCCGTCTCTTGTTGAAAGTGATTGAGGACGCGCCAGACCTTGTGGAGAAAGCCGCCCACGCGGCTTAATCCTGCCATTCCCTTCTAGCGATGCCTTTAGCGCACCTTCGAGATTATGTTCCAGTCTGTGGCTGTATCCATGATCTGTTAAAGGGCGTTCTTTACGGACTGGAACTTGTAGCACGTCTCCCTTTGATACCAAGACAATAATTCCGGGTTTCTTAGTGGTCAAGCAACGCAGCTGATGGAACGGGCCTACATAATCAGGTCAATCTGAGGCGGTTTTCAATCAGCGTGCGTCTGACATGCATCGCCGTTTACGTCGATTGGATCTGAAGCGATTTCGGGCATGTCGAGAGATGAGGACGGCGGCCATTCCAATCGCTGAGAAAAGGTCGTCGTCGTTGCGTCCGTGTGAACGAGAATATTGCCATGCCGATAATCACCGGGGAGCGTGGATAGCGGGTCCTGCAACGGTTGGATATGTACCCGAGGTTCTGATCCAGCAAACTCAAGGATTTCGGCTCTGGATCGGCCTTGCTTGTCGGGCAAGAAAGGCGCCATGCTGCAGTGCAAATCCGAAGCAGCCGATACCCGGTAAGACGTGGCGTGCCATAATGAGCAACTGCAGGGCGCCAACAACCCTGAAAAGTCATCCAGAACTGCCAGTCCGATATCGGCAGCTCGACAGTCGTTACGCCTGACACATCGGGCGAAGTTCACGTCTTACGATATGTTTGCATAGCGACTTAGCGACTTGTGTTCACCAGTTCATTGCAGTTTGAAGCTTTATAGTTAACGATTGTATTGAGAACGAAATATGCTGGCGACAGAAATCGTTGAACTATCGTTTAAAAAAACGAGAGCACGCTACCTCGAAAAAAAGCAGCATGTACCCGGTGAGTGCATCCAAAATCGGCGTGTGCTCAATGCACAAACTGCTCTTACAAACGAACGAATTAATTATCGCAATATCCTTCAACGCTGCCCATCTTCACCTTCTATATCTTCCTTCATCAACCCGCCAAGTCTTGGATTGAGACGGCCGGAAGTTCCCATAACCAGTGCGAATAAAATCTCGTCAGCACGTGGAGCATCCTGAATACCAACTTCTATCGAGTTGAAATGGCTGCGCACATAGCAGGCATGAATATAATGGACTGGAACCATAATCCGATAGCCAGCCTGCGCGACAGCTTTATTAGCCGGCACTATTGCTTTTGGTTGTCCCAGCACCTGACGCATGGCCCAACCACCGGCCTCATGCCAGACGGCACCGTGTTCCATTTCTCCATTCAGCCCTACGATGGCTGCTTTCGAATAGACCTCAACATTCTCCTTGCCGCCAAGAGTCTCCACGAGTTCTTCAGCCAAATCATGGCCAAGTGATCGTAATTCCTGCATAAATGGAAGCAGGTCTTCGACATAGCGCCCTGCATAAGGGTTTGCGACAACAGCAGCAGCAGCGGCCATTTTCAATGGAGTTGCGGGTTCTGGACCAAGTTCATGGAACGTCGTTTCAACTGTAAGACTTTTCTTTCGAATTCTGACCAATGACATTTGTATTTTTCCTCCTTCGTCTTCGTTGTCTTTTAATGCGTGTTGTATTTCACACAGCTGAGGGCCCCAGTGTGCGGTAGATTTTCAGGCTATCCACGTCTGGGCCGACCTTCCTGATAGTCTCCTCCCATAACTCAGACACATGCGCGCTCATCGGCAGTTCAAAGCCGATACCTGCGCAACTTTCGATAAAGTTGCGAACGTCCTTCGCTATCAGAGCAGTGGTAAAACTCACGCTGTCATCATCGCGTGCCACTGTTTCAATCTTGTTCAGTGAGACATAACTACCCCCACTCGAACTGTTGACCACCTCGCCAAATTTTTCGAATGAAATACCGGCTTCGCGTGCAAAGCGGAGAGCTTCGGCGAAGCTGATAATATTCGCTGCAAGCAAGTAATTATTTGCAGTTTTCATGACGTGACCATCGCCTGTTTTTTCCAGAGGCACGACTTTGGTCGCGAAGGCTTCGATGATTTTCATCAGTGGGTTGAGACCATCCAGACCGCCAACCATAACAGTGAGTTCGCCCTTCCATGCGCGGGCTAAACCGCCTGAAACCGGCGCGTCGTGAAACGCTATTCCACGTGTTGCCAAAAGGCTCGCCAGACGAAGCGTCTCAGCGGCAATAGAGGAACTGGAATCTATAATCGTTGACCCAGCACGCAGTATCTCGGACAACCCAAGCAGATTGTCCCTGCCTTCTAATACGACCGACACAACCTTGCTATCTGGAAGACATAAGATCACAACATCGCAATCTGCCAGATCGTGCAGGCTCGATGAGAAATTGAACATTGCCGGATCAATATCCAATTCATCTGGAAGTTTGGGCAGATGCGGATCGACAACGGTGATTGGCTGACCAAGCTTACGCACTATATTGAATGCGATTGGTAGCCCCATTTTTCCCGCACCAACAAAGCCGATATTCATTTTCTGTTTCCTGAATTTTTCCATTTCGGCAAATAAAGAGATCTTTTGGATGCCAACCTCTCACGCGATTTTAGCGCTGCTGATCCCACCATCGACTTTGAAATCAGCGCCCGTAATGTAGGAGGAGAGGTCTGAAGCGAGAAATGCTGCCATGTTTGCTATGTCCTGCGGCTCTCCCAGTCGCGCCATCGGCACCTGTGCCGCGCGTTTAGCGAGAATTTCATCGAAACTCTTCTCGCCATAGGATTGAGCAAGATTGACCCGGATGCGGGGCGTGTCGATAAATCCGGGCGAAATTGAATTGACCCGAATACCAAAGCTGGCATTTTCCTGAGCTATCAACTGAACGTAATGGTTCATGCCAGCTTTTGAAGTCGCGTAGAACGCATGGCTGTAGCCAAGATGACGATGGGACCAGGCGGAACTGGTTGCAAGAATGGCCCCACTTTTACGTGTGCGCATGCCGGGCAGTACGGCTCGCGAAGCCTGATGCAGGCCGACCAGATTAACATTCAAAACAGTTTGAAACTGGGCTTCATCGAGCGAAAGTGAGTCGCTCGCAAAGCCAATACCAACATTGTAGTAAAGAATATCGATTGAGTTAGGATCAATGCCTGACAGCGCCATTTGCGCAGCGTTATGGTCAGCTACATCGAATACAGCAATGCTGGCCTGCCCTCCCGCCGCTTGTACCAACTCGGCAGTGGCATTAGCCGCTTCTTCATCGCGGTCGGCAATAATAACCTTTGCACCGCAACGGGCGAAAGTACAGGAAACAGCCCGGCCAATCCCATTTCCCTCGCCAAAGGTACCGCCGCCAATGATCAGTGCTCGTTTACCGGAAAGATCAATTTTCATGTGCGAGTTCTGCCCTTGCGATCTTCACAGAGTTTTCGAGTGCTTCGGTGATCAGTCTGGCCTCGTTACGAAGATACTCTCCAATTTCGCCACGACGGGTTTCGTCAAGGCGCGTACTCAAAGCCGCAACTGATAGGGCCCCCATCGGACGTTTGGAGTCCGGATAGTAAATCGCGACTCCAATCGCAGACATACCTGTCAGCAAATCGCCCTGACTTGTTGCAATGCCGGTTTCACGCGTGAGACCAACGCGACGTCGCAACTCTCCCTCATCAATCGAAGTATAGCGGGAAATCACGGGCATGTAGTTTTTGAGATAGTAATCAATGTAGGAATTATCATGTGAAGCCAGTAAGGCCAAACCAACCGCGCCTATGCCAAGAGGCCAGATGTCACCTTCTTCAAGCGATAAAGTCCGCACAGGAAAACTACCTGTTATCCTGCGGAGGCAGTTCATGTGATCATTCTCGGCGAGCACCGCGAATGCTGTATCGTTTGTCATTTCAGTCAGCCGCAAGAGGGCGGGTTCTGCAAGGCGGGCAAAGTTCTGTGATAGCGATCGGACGCCGATATCCATTAACCGGGCACCCAGAAAATAAGCTTCGCTATGGCTATCATAGGCAATAAAACCAACCAGCTGCAGAGCCTTCAGAAGCCTGAAGGCGGATGGCTTTGGTAGTTTCGCCAACCTAGCAAGCTCTGCTAAACCAACGGGCTTGGGATGGTTTGCAGAAAGGCACTCAAGAAGCAGCGCATAGCGCGCTGCTCCTTTATTGACGGCGGAAAACTCCGAGGCCTGTTTAATCGCCATATCTTTCATCCTCTATGATCTACTGAGGAACAGGATAAATGAGCTTTTCGGTGGCTACTTCCGCTGGTGCTACCGGAACCAGTCCTTTTCCCGGCTGGTTTTGTAGAACAATCGGCTCCATTCCTATCTGCTTACCAGTTTCATCAATCGCAAATTTCCCGCTGATCGTTGTGATCTTGCCCCCCATTTCAAGCGCCTTCTGCTTCAAAGCAGCCGGGTCTGTTGATTGGGCTTCACTGACAAGACGCTCCAGTGCAACCGCCGCGCCATAGGCAAGTACAGTCTGGAAATCTTCCGAGTAGGAGACTTTCGGAAACAGCTCTTTGTAACGGGTCACAAACTCTTCGTTTTTGAGTCCATCCGTAATGTCCCACTTGGCGTTTGGGCTATATTGTGTGTGGCTCGTGACAAATTCAGCCAGCTTGCCCAACTCCAAGAACTGTGGCGTGGAACCATACATAAAGTACACATTGTCGAAATGAATATCGAGTTCCTGCATTTGCCGTGCCATAAGGACACTGTCAACCTCATAGCTATGCGGATAGAAAGCTTCGGCACCAAGCGCCTTTGCCTTTTGCAGCAAGACGGAGAAGTCTTTCGTGCCTTTCTGGTAGGTCTCATCCATGACCACCTCAAAGCCCATTTCCTTCGCATCTTTGACGGCCGCTGCAGCGAGACCCGCCGGGAAGGATTCATCCACATGAATGATGGCAATCTTTTTAACGCCGGCATCGTTTAAAAGGCGAAGATTAGTGGATGGAATAAGCGATGAAGGTACAACTGCTGACACGATATTTTTGTAGCCCTGCTGGTAAATTTCATCAGCAGATGCCGACCATGACATCAGAAATTTGTTGTTACGTTCTGCAACAGTCGCCGCCACCCCTGTCAGGGTTGAGCCAAAAGGTGCCATCAGCACATCGACATTATTGCCAGAGATCAGCGTTTCATAAACGCGCGGAACCATTGTTTTATCAGAGCGATCATCCAGAACAACAAGCTCTACAGGACGCTTCTCACCACCAAGTTCAATGCCTCCACGACGATTGACATCATCAACCCACATGCGAACGCCACGTTCACCGGATTGCGAAGCAAGCATGAAGTTGCCGCTGTTTGAAACCGTTATACCAACTTTAAACGGCTCTGCAGCCTGTGCATCCAAACCGATAGCCGCAAAGCCGATTGCAGATACGGTCATCATAAGAAAGTTTCTTCTGTTCATTTTTGATCCCCTATTATCGTTGATAATTCAAACTCTGATTAAGACAGCTTCACCCTGGCCAAACCCTCCACAAATGGCACCCAAAGCGAACCCACCACCGTTAAGACGCAATATACTGGCAGCCTGCTGAACAACGCGGATGCCCGATGCAGCAAGAGGATGACCGATAGCGACAGATCCACCATAGATGTTCGTTTTTGCGCGCAGTGCATCCAGATCAGTCTGAAGTTCCTTCGCCATAAGCGCAGTGCTGACCAAAGGCGTTGCGGCAAAAGCCTCATTAATTTCGACAACTGAAATGTCGTCGATGTTTAAGCAGTTGCGCTCCAGAAGACGCATAATTGCCACCTGTGGAACGGAGGTTCCCTCCTGAATATCACCAGCGACCTGAACGCGATCCACAACTTCCGCTATGGCTGTTACACCAGCCGCTTTCATGGCATCGCTCGTCATCAGCACAAGTCCCGCCGCGCCGTCTGACAGGCCGGGGGCATTTCCTGCTGTAATGGTTTCAGCACCATTCACTGTTGGCAGGCTTGCCAGTTTCTGGCGGTCGGAGTTGGCGCGGGGGCCTTCATCAGCAGCGTCTGACAAGCCAGATTCAGGAGGTAAAAAGACAAGATTGTCGTAGAGGCCAAGGCCCTTTCCCACGAAATATTTCTGATGGCTGGCGAACGCCCAGTCATCCTGCATTTCGCGGGTAATACCGTAATGAAGCGCTTCTTCTGACGTATACTGTGCGATCGTTTTGGGCGAGACCCGACCACCAAGCAGAAGCGGGTCTGTCAGGGACATACTGGCAATTTTACGCTCATTCCCGCGCGAAATCAGCAATGGTGTATTGGACAGACTCTCAACACCGGCAATATAAGCCTTATCACCACCACCTGTTTTAAGATGCGCGAATGCCGTCGAGATCGCAGTCATTCCGGTACAGCACGCTCTATCTACAGCAATAGAAACAGTGCCATTCGGCAAGTCGGAGCCAACGAGCATCTGTCGCAGGGCGGTCAGATGCACGCCGCCCATTATTCCTGCACCTCCAATTACAATGTCCGGCAACTTCGCCTGGGGATCTCTTTTCATCAGCTCATTCAACAGGGCTGCACCAAGGTCCACGACATCAATGTCAGCAAGCTTACCCCGAAATCGTCCAAATGGAGTCCGCGTCATTGCGGTAATGAAAACGCCACTCATTGACCTTGCTCCTCCAGCCAGAGTTTCAGAGCTTTTTTGTCAATTTTTCCCGTTGCTGCCTTAGGCAACTGTGGCAGCAAATGAAAGATTTTGGGTGTTTTGATGCCAAGAACCGGCTTCAAAAACTGACGCAAACTGTCGGCTGATAGTTCTGCACCCTTATGCGTTGATAGAAGGCAGACAACCTTCTCGCCCCATTCTTCATCTGGAATACCCATGACAGCCACTTCATCTACCTCCGGCAGAGCGGCAACAGCTGCTTCCACCTCCATCGGATAGATATTGAAGCCGCCCGAAATAATCATATCTTTGGCACGCCCAACGAGCCGGAAAAGACCGGGTGCAAATTCGACACCCAAATCCCCGGTGAGAATTTCATCCCCACGATAAACGGCAGCGGTCTGCTGCGGATTGTTCCAATATTCCAGCATGGTGTGCGGACCACTTACACAGATTTCGCCAACCTCGCCGATTGCGCAAGCTGTGCCGTCTTCGGCCCGGATTACGACACTGGAAAAAATATAACTCCGCCCGATAAGACCCGCTTCATCGTGATGCTCCTGCTCTCGTGCAAGATCATAAAATGCGCATGTCATCATCGCTTCGGTCTGACCGAAGTTCAAAACAATCCGTCTGCCAAAGGTACTGATCGCCCGTTCGAGTAAGGTCGGACTGGTTGGCGCACCTCCGACACCAATCCACTTCAAGGACTGACGAAGCGGATGATGATCGTCAGTTCCCTTGATAATCCGCGACAAGGTCGTCGGAACGCAGGTAATAATCGTGACTTCATCCTGCTCCGCAAACGCAAGCATTGTCTCCACATCGCCTGCATCAAAAACGGCAGCCCGTGCGCCGCGCAGCAGGCCAGCATAGAGATAACTCCATCCGGCATGGGTAAGCGGGCCAATGAACGCGAGTGTATCTGCTGCCGATATATCGCGATCAATCAGCATATTCGCAAAAACATAATGCCAGTTGGCATGGGTGAGTACCACACCCTTCGGCTTACCCGTCGAACCCGATGTATATGTTATGGAGCAACGTGCAGCAGGCGAAATCACGCCAGAGCTTGTATGAGGCTCTTCGCTGGCGGAAGCGAGTATTGCCGCTCCGATTGCCTTTATTGCAGGTGCCTGTGCAAGCAGTCCTTCAGTTTCCGCCTCATAGACAACCAGCTTCGGCGAACAATCCTCAAGCAGAGCCGCAATTTCAGCAGGCGTGGCTTTGATATTAAGCGGAACCCGGATTGCACCGATTAGTTCGGCAGCAAACGAAAGTGTAATGAAGTCAAGCGTGTTGCCACATAATAGTGCGATACGGTCTCCACTCGACAGATGCTTGGTAAGTTCCGCCGCTTGCCAGAATATGCGCTCAGCCAGACCATTGTAATCCAGTGTGAAACCAGAGATCACAATGGCGGGACGCTCACCAAATTTACAACAAGCCGCGAGAAGGTCTTTAACCGGAACCATCACGCCACCTCTTTCAAGCCGGAGAGACTTGCTTCTATCTCAGCTGAAAGTGCGAATACGAGGTCATCATCGCCATGCTTGCCGATCACCTGAATAGAATGACGCAACCCTTCTTGTGTCATTTGTGCAGGAACAGCCATCGCACAAAGGTCGAGATAATTGACAACACGCGTGAGATCACCCAGTGGCATGGAACGTTCGATAATCTCATCCAGACGCGGAGGTAAAACCGGCAGCGTCGGAAACAGAATGGCATCAATGCCCTCCATCTGTCGCTGCATTTTCGTAATGTAATCCGCCCGAACGAGCCACTCCGCAGTCGCATCAGCTTTCGAATAGCGTTTCGCGTCTGTCAGACGGTAATTCACGCCACGATCAAGGCCTTCAGGAGTGTTCTCCAGTATGGCACCAAAATGTTCGACTGCCTCCTGACCGATCAACACGGCTGTTCGGCTCAGCACTTCATCGACTTTCATCGGGAAGCTGAACGGAACAAGGTCAAACCCCTTGGCTCGCAGCTGATCGCAACTCTGATCGAAGGCCTTCATGACGCGCGTGCTGTAACTGCCATAAGCCTTCAGATCGGCGACACCAACACGAAGCTGACGGCGGCATACTGGTATTGAGCTTTCAGTCTGAGACGACATAGCCGCAAAAAGAGTCCAGCACTCCCCGACACTTCTCGCCATTGGACCCACAACATCAAAACGCGCGCACAGCGGCACCAGCTGATCAGAAGGGATCAGGCCACTGCTTGGTTTGAAACCGGCAAGCCCGTTTGCACCTGCCGGAATACGTACTGAACCACCGGTATCAGTACCAAGAGCCAAAGGAACGAGGCCAGCTGCAACCGCAACGCCTGAACCCGACGACGACCCGCCAGGGACCCGGTGATGCACATCGTCCAGAGGGTTTCGGGGTGTTCCTGTAGCTGTGTTCGTTCCCCAACCACCAAAGGCAAACTCCACCATATGAGTATGACCAATAATGATTGCGCCGGCTTCTTTCAAACGCGCCACAATTGCTGCATCGCTTTCAGCAATGTTCGCCGGGCGCATAAGCGATCCTGACGTCGCACCGTGGTCGCAAATATCGATATTTTCTTTCACCGCAACCGGAATTCCATGGAGTGGTCCACGCCACAGGCCGTTCGCAATCTCATTATCAAGATGAGATGCCTGTGCGCGCGCTTCGTCGGCAAAGACAGAGCGAAAAGCATGATAATAAGCGTTTTTCTCGGCGATCTTCTCGAGAAAAATCTCGACTGTCTCAGCGACACTGCGTGTGCCAGTGCGGATCGCTTCCGATAGTTCAGGAACCGTGTACATTGTAACGTCATGCATTGGAATTCAATCCACCTTATGCGCGATCCAACCCGCGATCAGATCCATCATTTCAGTATTTCCGCTCATCTCTGCAGTCTCGCAATCGATCTTGTTTCGACCCAGTTCCAACACATAGAGGTGGTCAGAGACGTTCACGCACTGCCGCACATTCTGGTCAACAAGAATGACGGTTTTGCCGCTGTCCTTCATCCGTGTGAGGAACTGATAGATTTGCTTTGAATATTTGGGCGCTATCATCGCGCTTGGTTCATCGAACAGGATGACTTCAGGATCTGTAATCAAAGACCGAGCGATTTCAAGAAAGCGTTGTTGACCGCCTGAAAGGGTACCTGCAAGAGCACGATCCTTCTCGCGCAGCATTGGAAAAATATCGTAGACCCGTTCAATAGCATCACGAATGCGTGCTTGTTCGCGCCGGATACTCCAGCCGCCAAGTACCAGATTGTCACGGACACTGAGACCACCAAAAATGGAGTGGTTCTGAGGTACGAAAGCAATGCCACGACGGATCAGTTCGGTCTGATCAATACGGGAAATGACATCGTCTTTGTAAAGCAACTCGCCACTGCCGACATTGAGCATCCGATACATCGTTTTCAAAGCAGTCGATTTACCGGCACCGTTGGGACCAATAATACCAGTTATCTTTCCGGTCTGTGCTTTGATTGTAAGATCCTTGAGGATCGTTATATCGCCTGAATAGGAAACTGTAACATTGCGTAGTTCAAGTAAGACATCGGTCATCTTATTCTCCCAGATAGGCTTCGACGACGGCGGTCGAGTTCTGGATATCGCGAGCAGTGCCTTCAGCGATAATTTCACCCTGATTGAGAGCGATAATATTGTCGCTCAGCTCGTAAATTGAGGTGAGGTCATGACTGATAAGCAGGACGGTTTTTCCGGCTGCACGGAATGCTGCAATCAAATCTAAAAACAAACGTATAAGATCAGGGTGCACGCCAGCAAATGGCTCATCGAGCAGGATTAAATCCGCCTTGTGATATTGAATCCGCAGTAGTTCAATCAGCTTTTTCTGCCCGCCCGACAGTTCATTGGCCAGATTATCGCGTAATCGATAAAGGTGGACCTGTTCCAGAAGATGATCAACTTCATCATGGCGGGTTGGTCCCGTTTCGCCGATAGCGATATTTTCACTCAGTGTCAGGGAGTTAAAGAGCCGGGGTATCTGGAACGTGCGCCCCATCCCCATCGCAGCAACTTTATCCGTTGGCTTATTGTGCAGTGCATGACCATTCCAAATGATTTCACCGGACGAGACTGTGTAAAGACCGCACAGGCAATTTAGGAGTGTCGATTTTCCAGCACCGTTGACTCCAATGATACCAGTAATGGTAGCTGGCGCGGCGGAGAAACTGACATCATTAATTGCCACAAGACCACCGAATGCTTTGCGAATATTTTTGACGTTCAAACCGGCGTTCATTGATTGCGTCCTCCCAGAATGCCATTCGGCAGAACATAGACAACAACGATGAGCGCTACGTAGCTGATGATCTGCGCAAGCGTCTGGCTGCCATAGAGAATTGTTAACTGCTCAACCAGACCAAACAGAATTCCACCAAAGATCGCTCCTATCGGATTGACCAATCCGCCAATCACAATCACGACGAACGCGATCAGAGTTATTTCCATCCCACCTGCCGGATTGAATGCGGGAAAGACCAACGCGGTCATGATGCCTGTAAGACCAGCAAGAACAATAGACACAACAAATGCCGCGGCAGTGACGCGCTTGTAGGGAAGACCAATAACACCCATAGCAGGACGGTTCATGATGGCCGCACGAAGTGCTTTGCCATAGATAGTTCTGAAGAGTACCCACCAGATGCACAGGATCGTGATGACACCAAAGCCCATAGCAATCAGACGCGCTTTAGGAATGATAAGTCCTGCAAATTTAACATAAGCCGGTGAGAACCCCAGATCGATAGATCTTGTGTCTGCTTCAAAGAAGATCAACAGGAGCGACCCAATGATCAGAGAGACACCATACATTGCCAGGAATGACGGCAATTCATGATCATCGTTCTTCATCAGTCGCGGTACGATCAGATAATAAATAACCAGTCCAACGACGCCAAAGAACAGAATTGCAGCAGGCACTGCAAGCAATAATGGTAGTCCAAGTACGGTGACTACGATATAAGAAAGATAGCTGCCCGAAATGACGAATTCACCATGAGCAAAATTAACAATCCGCATCGTTCCGTAGATGATGGCGAGGCTACAGCCGATGATCCCATAAATGGTGCCGACAATGATGCCATTTATAATAGTCTGGAACAGAAGTTCAGTCATAGCTTGTTCCTCACAGCATCCACTTGCGCAGCGGCTGCCAGCGCTTGGTAATGGTTCCAACAATGCCTTTTGGGAAAAAGACCATGAGGGCGACGATAACGACACCAAGAGCCAGATTATTCAGGCTCGGGAAGCGCTCCCATATCCAGTTATCAACGCTGTACATGGCAAGCGCGCCGACGACCGGACCTATCGCAGTGCCAAACCCACCAAATGCTGCAAAGATGATCGCCTTGGTACTATAGAGAAGATTAAAAGCTGTTTCGGGATCAATAACACTTGAGTAACAGGCTTCCACGCCGCCAATCAGCGATCCAAGTCCCGCAGACAGCATCCATGCATGAAGTCGCAGTCGGGCGACGTTGAGTCCCGCAACCTGCGCGGCTTCCATATCGTCGCGGATAGCGGCCAGATGGCGACCAAAACGTGACAAGCGTATCCAGAATGAGATTCCGACCGCCAGCAAGGCCAGACACAGCATTGCATAATAAGCAAATTTCGGATTGAGACTTGCGCCTATCGTCAGACCATGTGCGCCGCCAGCCACATCCGATGGGAGCATTGAAATAACATTTCGGCAGATGATCGCAATCGCGAGGGTTACCATAGAAAAGTAAATCCCACGCAGGCTTAGAATTCGCGAAAACGCCAGGCTTGCAACGACACCAACTAAGCCAGCACCTAAAACAGCGAGAAGAATGGGAAACCCAAGCTTCGTTGCAAAAATGGCTGTAGCATAAGAACCAAGACCAAAGAAAGCGACGTAACCGAAAGCAACATAGCCAGTAAATCCGGCCATGATATTTACGCCTGATGCGAGTGCGATCCACATCATAAGATAAAAAAAGAACGAATACGAACCGGTTATCAATGGAATTACTGACAGATATCCAGCCCCGACCAGAAAAACCAATCCATAGGCAAGCAAAACCCGTCGGCGGTGACGTTCTGTCACCGCTCGTATTTTTGATTTATCGAGCATTAACTTACTCTCTTCCCCTTATTATTGAGGATGAGGTTATTTCAAAATATGTAAAAATCAACCGTAAAAAACGAAACGCTGCGACAGCGGTTGGGTATTTTCATCCGACAGTCTTCGGAGGCAGCCAACCAAAAACCTGCAGAAGCCAATGATTTTTGCACCAAATCTTCGGATGGCGAACTGGCGCGAGTTGTACCAGTTTGCAGTTGGTCTGCCAGCGCGCACGACAGCACCATGGAAATACTGAATTGGATAAGTGATGATCGCTATCCACCACCCAATAGTTCCAAATGCAAAATACTAGCCTATATTTTTTTCGAATGGAAAATTTTAGGTTGACTGGATGCGCTATATTGAAATACCAATGCCTCATAAAAATTATAAGGGGCAACAGAATGCGTGCACTTTTAGACAGGATTGATCGGAAGCTTGTTAAGCTTCTGTCAGATGATGCACGCGATGGTGCCAACCAGATCGCTGAACGTCTGGAGCTCAGCCCGCCAACGATCCGAGCTCGCCTCAAAAGCCTGATCGAAAATAAGCTTTTCCGGATTGCAGGCGTTGTTAATGTCTCTGAGCGTCCTGAGCTTATCGTGGCGATTTTGGGTATTCACGCCAATGGGCATGGTCGCCTGAATGAAATTGCCCGGAAGATGTCCGAGCTGCCATTTGTGACATCCGTCAGCATCGTAACTGGACGATATGACCTTCTGTGCGAAGTGCTGTTTGAAGGCGACATGGAAGAACTATACCGCGTGACGAGCGAACTGCTCCCAGGTCTGGCTGAACCCGGCGTCATTCAGGGCAGCGAAACTTTTGTTGTCATGAAAGCCCATAACAAATGGCTGAGTTTGCCGCGCGGCGTATGGGAAGATGAAGAGAGCGACAAATCCGCTCCTTAACCTAACGATAAAATGAAGATTCTAACTGGCCGCCTTGCGCGGACGCGGACTACTGCTGCTCAAATGAGGGAGAACTCAAGAAATGATGAAAAAAATCAATGGGCTTATTACGTCAGCTATGTTTGCTGCGCTGATGGGAACTGCGGCGCAGACCACACCTGCTTATGCGGGTACGCTTGACGATATTATCGCCCGTGGCGAGTTGCGCGTCGCTGTTCAGACTCAGGGCCCTCCCTATTCATTTATGGACAAGAACGGCACTCGTGCAGGGAGCGCAATTGCTCTGACCGAGCTCATGGCAAAGGAAATGGGTGTCAAGGTTACATATCTTGATTTCGATTGGGATGGTCTCATTCCGGCGCTGCTTTCAGGAAAAGCTGACATTCTGGCAGCCGATATGACAGCCACCATGAGCCGCGCAACCAAGGTCGCTTTTACCCAGCCATGGATTCATGTCGGTTCAGTCGCTTTCACTGCTGCTGGTGGTGAGTTCAAAAGCGTTGAAGACTGCAAAAAGCCAGGCACAACGGTTGCCGTCATTCTCGGATCAACAGCCGAGAAAAATATGCCCAAGTTTTTCCCTGATGCCACTGTCAAGGCGTTCAAGGGAGGCGGAACAGTGGTGCTTGATGCGGTCGCATCCGGTCAGGCCCAGTGTGGGGTGAATGACAATACGGCCGTTGCCGCACAGGTTCAGAACTACCCAGAAGGGACGTTTGAAGTATTTTCTGACATGCTCAGCTCAGAACCTCTTGCCTATGCCGTCAGATACGATTCGCAGGATCTGATGATTTGGACAAACCTGTTCCTCGACAACATCAAACTTGATGGTCGCTTGAAAGAAAACCTCGATTACTGGGTCAATTCGAATAAGTGGCAGGCTGATCACTAATGTCGATGGAGGTGCGGGAACCGTTTCATCCTGCACCTTTTCTCAAAATGCGAATGTTACCGGTGAACCATGTTTGGCAATCTGAACATAAGAGTCATATCGGAGTATCTGCCTGAACTCTGGCAGGGTTTTCTCAATACATTGATGTTGTCTGCCGCAGGCTTTACCGGCGCGTTGATCATTGGCATCGTCGCTTGCGCTTTAAGCATTCAGCCGGTGCGCTGGCTGCGCAGGATCGGCATCGCCTATATCGACCTCATTCGCGCGACGCCATTGCTTGCACAACTCTATTTTCTGTATTTTGGCCTGCCGCGTTTTGGTGTACTCCTTCCGGAGATAGTGATTGGCATCATAGCTCTTTCCTTGAACTCCGGAGCTTATGTCGCTGAGATTATTCGCTCGGGCATTCTCTCTATTCCACGCGGTCAGTTTGAAGCTGCTCTCAGCTCCGGCTTTACCTATCTGCAACGGATGAGGCTCGTTGTCCTTCCTCAGGCGGTCCGACCAACGATTTCACCAATGATTGGTCAGGCAATTGTGCTGGTGAAAGACTCTTCGCTTCTTTCGCTGATTTCCGTTGTCGAGCTCACCCGTGTCGGACAGCAAATCGCGCTTGATCGTTTCATGCCGGTCGAGGGTTTTGCTGCAACTGCCGCCGGATTCCTGCTGATCTATTATCTACTCAAAGCGCTTGCCGGTACATGGTCGCGTTTCAACCGCATGCCGGAAAGATAACAGGGGGCGCATATGTTTTGGTTCCAGGTCGAACGGTTGTGGAATTTCTGGCCCATTCTTTTGAAGGGCCTCGGAATGACAGTTTCGCTATCCTTGCTCTCTCTGATCATTGGGGTCATTGTGGGCCTGATATTTGGTGTGCTTCGCGCAAGCCCCAATCGATGGCTTTCGGGCATAACAGGGCTTTATATTGATCTGTTTCGTGGTACGCCGTTCCTGGTACAGGTCTTCATCTGTTTCTTCATTCTGCCATCAATCGGCATCGAGCTGTCGGCTTTTAATGCCGGAGTGATCGCGCTTTCCAATCTGTCAGCCTGCTTTATCGGCGAAATTATTGCCTCCGGCATCAAAGCTGTTGCGCGCGGACAGACTGAAGCGGCGATTGCATCAGGCTTCACCTATTCGCAACAGCTTCGATTAATTATCATGCCACAGGCGTTACGCATCGTAAGACCATCTCTGGTAGGTCAGTTCATTTTGCTTGTGAAAGATTCCTCCGTGGTTTCGGCCATCGGGATTATGGATCTTACACGTTCAGGATGGATGATCGTTCAGAACATCCCCAACGGTCTGCTGGTCTTTGGCGTGGTTGGCATCGGCTACTTCATCGTCTGCTATCCGATGATTTATCTCTCGCGCCGTATGGAGCGTGGCACTCAGTCTCCTATTTTGTAACTGGACAGGTGTAATGATTGAATTTCAGGGTCTGAACAAATGGTTCGGCAGCGCACTTCACGTGCTTAACAATATTGATCTGACAGTCAACAAAGGCGAAGTCGTCGTCGTGTGCGGTCCTTCCGGTTCCGGTAAAAGCACGCTGATCCGATGCGTTAATGGACTGGAAGCCTTCCAGTCAGGCAAACTGATCGTTGATGGCATTGATCTGAGCGCAAAAAATGCAGCCTTGCGTGAATTGCGAATGGAAGTCGGCTTTGTGTTCCAGCAATTCAATCTCTACCCGCATAAGACTGCGCTGGAGAATGTAACACTTGCACCTATTCATGTACGGGGATTATCAAAAGCCGATGCGGAAAGGCGGGGCAAAGAACTGCTGGCTAAAGTCGGCCTCGCTGATCGTATGAACAATTACCCAAGCCAGCTGTCTGGTGGCCAGCAGCAGCGGGTGGCTATTGCGCGCTCTCTTTGTATGCAGCCAAGAATTATGTTGTTTGATGAACCCACTTCGGCACTGGATCCGGAGATGATCAATGAAGTGCTCGATGTTATGGTTAGTCTCGCCAAAGAAGGCATGACGATGATGGTGGTCACCCATGAAATGGGCTTCGCCAGAAGCGTTGCGGATCGTGTTGTCTTTATGGACCGTGGGGCAATCCTTGAAAGCGGTGAGCCAGAGAACTTCTTCAGAAACCCTCAGAATGAGCGCACACGCGACTTCCTGAGTAAAGTTCTCCACCACTGACGCGACCCCGTTCGTCACGCAATTAAGATAGATCGATTATCATGGCGCATCGTCAAAAAAGCGGTGAACGGCTTTCTGTTGCCATCATTGGCGCAGGCATTGTTGGCTGCAGCACCGCCCTTGCAGTAAGCAAAGCGGGCTACAGTGTCACCATATTCGGCAATGAAGAGCCGGGCACAGGAACATCCTATGGAAATGCCGGGGCCATCGTCACAGGCTCAGTAACACCGACAGCGACACCGGCTGTGATCAGGTCTTTGCCGAGCTATATGTTCAACCGCAATTCACCAGCAGTCTTGCGGCTTCATCATGCTTTCGCAGCATTGCCGTGGATAAGACGCTTCATCACAGCTGGTAGAACGAAAGCTGTCGATCGAATTGCCGCAGCAATGCATCCGCTCGTGTCGGAGGCTCTGAATGCGCATCGGGAATTGGCCGCAATTGCCGCAGCAACTGACATGCTTACTCATGAAGGCTGGCTCAAAGTCTATAGGAACAGCAAGGATTTTGAAGGTTCTGCTCTCGAGCGCCGACTTATGAGCCGATATGGTGTCGTACACACAGTTCTTGATCGTCCAGCACTTCTGGACCTTGAACCTGCGCTTGACCCCGCATCCTGTTACAAAGGTCTTTACCAGCCGAATGCGGGTAATGTCCGCTTTCCGCAGAAGCTCGCTCAGCTCTATCTGGAAACGGCTCAAAAGTTTGGTGCAACATTCATTGGTGACAATATTACCTCGATTCAACCGTCAGAACACGGCGTGTTGCTGAGATCAGCAACGCTCAGCAAGCGCTTTGATCGTGTCGTCATCGCATCGGGTGCGTGGTCTGCCGCACTGACGAAACAGCTCGGTGATCGTGTCTCTCTTGAAAGCGAACGCGGTTACCACATCAGTTTCGGTCCGGGATCGGAAGCGTTGCTACGAGGACCAGTTGTCGTACCCGGCAAGGGATTTGTTCTATCACCAATGCATGACGGTTTGCGTCTGGTGAGTGGCGATGAACTCGCAGGTTTGAAAGCACAGCCAAATTACAATCGCATTCGCAATTTGCTGCCCGAAGCAATCGGAGTTTTACCGGCTCTCAAGGCATGGAAACCCGTCACTGAATGGATGGGGCACCGTCCTTCAACTCCTGACACACTGCCCGTCATTGGCAGATCGGGCAAATGCCGGAATGTCATTTACGCTTTTGGCCATGGGCATCTCGGAGTCACCCTTTCAGCGATAACAGCCAGGCTCGTCAATGAGCTCATCAGCGAACAAACGCCAGCTATCGATCTGGCGCCCTATAGTCCCAAGAGATTTTGAAACCTCAATGTTTGAATTCCCAATCAGTATGAGCAATCCAGCGCAGTTCGACGGCCCTCTTCCCGAGGCTGTCGATGTCACTATCATTGGTGGTGGGATCATCGGCATCATGACAGCCTGGGAGCTTCAGAAGCGCGGATTAAAAGTCCTTGTTTGTGAAAAAGGGCGCATCGCGGGCGAACAATCAAGCCGCAACTGGGGCTGGATTCGCCAGCAGGGCCGTGACTACGCTGAACTGCCGATCATGATGAATGCAATTCATCTCTGGAAAGGCCTTAACGAGAGAATCCGAGAACGTATCGGCTTTCGTCAGAATGGCATCACCTATCTGGCGCGCAACCAAACAAAGCTTGAAGAATTCACGCAATGGCTTGATGGTGCGCGCGCCTATGGCATCGATACGCGGATGCTGTCCCAGCGCGAAGTCAAAACGATGGTGCCAGACAGTACGGTTTGGCTCGGGGGGATGACCACGCCCTCAGATGCAATGGCCGAACCCTTCTTGACTGTTCCGACAATCGCTAAGGTTGCGGCAGAAGATGGCGTTCTTATCCGCGAAAACTGTGCGGTCCGGATATTGGATGTCACCCGCAATCAGGTGCAGGGCGTTGTAACCGAAAGAGGCTATGTAAGATGCGAGCGCGTGCTTGTCGCGGCTGGCGCCTGGAGCTCCTTGTTCCTCAAACGACATGACATTAGTATCCCGCAGCTTTCTGTGTTGTCTTCCGTGATGCAGACAGAACCGATGAACTCTTTACACGATGGCGCTGCCGGGGATGACCAGATAGCGTTTCGTCGGCGCGCTGATGGTGGATATACATTAACGCCATGGTCCACGCATGACTTCTTCATAGGACCGGACGCTTTCAGGAACTTTTGCCCCTATATACCGCAATTGCGTGAAGACTTTACGAGCACACGGTTTAAACTTGCTGCTCCGCAGTATTATCCGGACGCGTGGCGAACAGCAAGACACTGGTCGCGGAATGATGAAACTCCATTCGAACGGTGTCGGATACTCAATCCCAAACCGAACAAAAGAGAACTCGACCGTGTGCAAAAAAAGTTCACAAAGGCGTTCCCTCAAACAGACCGGCCACGTATTGTCGGAAGCTGGGCAGGGATGATCGATACAATGCCTGATGCCTTGCCGGTCGTTGATCACGCACCGATTGGCGGATTAACAATTGCAACGGGAATGAGTGGTCACGGGTTTGGCATTGGTCCTGGAATGGCACTTGTGATTGCCGACCTGATAGAGTTGCGCCAACCCATTCACGCGATCAGCAGTTTTGCATTAACCAGGTTTTCGAAATGAACAACTTGCTAAGAGCCTTGAAACTGCGAATTGGTAACGAATTAAACTCCATGAATTACATTCCTGATTCCCCACGTTTTTGTCCGCACCGCCAAGCCTAAAGTTCCCAGATTCAACCAACGATCAGGGCTTTAAGGCCCTCCGGCTATTGATGGTGTTCGACACGCTTCCTCTGAAAACTTGAGATAAGAAATCTGAACCTGCATGAACATGTTGTTGTTTTCATTTACCGCCATCAATCACAGAACAGCAATTCGAACAGAACGTCTGGCCAAAAAACCGGATAGTTTCAGGCATGTTGATCCGTGACATGTAGATATAGTAAAAATCGTATTTTCCCGCATTTGCCAGTCACTTCGCTTGCAACAGGTGATACAGAAGGCCTAACATATCGAACCTTCTCCCTGCTTTGCTATCCCCCGTCACTGTTGCGGGGCAAATCGACATTCAGCAAATCCGGGACGTATCGAAAATACGCCAGTTTGTTGCGCGCGCATTCCCAACAGACGTTGAGGCCCTGCTCGACACGGCTGGTCGCGAGGCAACTGGAATGGCAGTTGGCTCGGATCAACCACTTTCCTTTGGCAAAGCTTAATTGAAACGTGGCCTGCCTGTATTCATGGGCAAGTCGTCTTTAGGATCCCCCCAGGGCGCTCGTGAGCTTTAACAGTGTCTGAGAATGCGACGAGCCACTGCTGCTTGGCCTTCTAAAGCCTCGTCAATGGGCAAGGTGATGGCTGCAAGTATCAGTCGCTGCGGCCAATTTGGCGATGTCTTTGGCTGTGACGCGTTCATTTGATGATGGATGTCTCTTTGCTCCATCAAACCCTGGTCAGTATGAATCCAATGAACGGTCATTAAATATCTAAAACTATGACACATATGGAAAATCCTCATTTGTCATAGGTGTCAGCCTGCTTCAACAGCGCTACGCAACATCAATTTTTTGAATTATAAATATCCATCAATTTTACCACTCACAAAAAATCATGAAGCACGCCTTATTCTAACTATACTCATCGTCATAAAATCTTGAAATAACCATCTTTAGTTGCGGGTCTCCATGACCTGGTTTAACATTTTCTTCCACAAATCGACTAATTTCCGCCCTGTTTCCATTTCCAGATCGAAGCTCTGGTGCACCGCTATACCACGCAGTACAGACAGAATAAGGTGAAGTTTCAACGTATCGGTTTCATTGTTGGGCTCAAAACCCACGAGCCTTGATATACTTAAATCGCGGATATTGACCCAGCGGCTCATTTCATCGCGCAACCTCTGACCTAACTCATTGTCCAAACGCGCAGCGAGCATCAGCTCAATAGCAGCGATGTAGCGCGTATCGGAGAAGATCGTCAGCCACAATGCTTCAGTCAGTTCCGGTAGCGTATACTGGGTTTTGTTGGGGTCGGCGCCAAATGGATCGGCGACTTCCCAGTCCTCATGCAACTGTCGAAGTGCGGCAACGAGAAGGTCATTGCGCGAAGGAAACTGGTGCGTCAGCGCACCGCGCGAGACTTTTGCTTTTTGCGCAATCAGTGATGTCGAAATAAGTCCATGCCCAACTTCGGCAAGAGCTTCAAGGGTCGCCTGGCAAACTCTTGACCGCGTTGATGACGAACGCTCGGCCTGCGTTTTTCGACGCGACTGCGCCGAATTTTGAACCCGGATCGGTTTTACAGAGCGTTTCATATGGCAAGATCTCTACGAATGACAAAGCGCAATCTATTGCCTCGATATTAAGCGAATTGCATCATAATTCAACACCATCAGTGAAAAATCAGTCGGTAAAATTGAGTTAAAACAGCGTCATAACAAGGTTTTCAACATAAAAACAAACTGTACTGTTTTTATGTAGACAAGACGAAGTCTCCATGCAAGGATAGGGTCAATATACTTGTTGTATACAAGCGTCCGAGCTGACGCATAATGGGGAATGAACAATGACGAGTTTTGTGTTTTTCGGCGGCCCTATCCTTGATGTCGACGACGGCATTCTCAAGTCCGGATTTGAGGTTCTGGTTGAAGACGACCGCATCGTAGCGATCAGTGATCAGCCTGTTATCGCACCTGCTGCCCAAAGAATCGACCTGGCTGGCCGGACACTGATGCCAGGACTTGTTGATGCACATGTCCATGTCGCAGCGACACTGGTTGATCTTGCCGAAAATGCCGCACTGCCGACATCCCTCATTGCACTGCGTAGCGCGAAAATCATGCGCGATATGCTGATGCGCGGCTTCACGACACTCCGCGATCTGGCGGGCGCTGACCTTGGCCTGAAGCTAGCAGTCGATGAGGGCACCGTCGAAGCCCCTCGCCTGGTTATCTGCGGCAAAGCACTGAGCCAGACGGTTGGTCATGGTGATTATCGTAAACGTTACGATAATCGTCCCCTGCACGAAGCCAGACTTGGCAGTCTCGGACGGATCGCCGATGGCGTGGATGAAGTGCGCCGCGCTGCACGCGAAGAAATCAAGAATGGTGCGCAATTCATCAAAATCATGGCCAATGGCGGCGTCGCCTCACCCAATGATCCCATTCACGTACTGCAATATTCACGCGAAGAAATCTGCGCGATTGTAGAAGAAGCTGAAAACTATGGACTTTATGTTGCCGCTCACACCTATTCAGATGCCTCCATTCGCCGTGCGGTCGAATGTGGCGTCAAATCGCTTGAGCACTGCAACCTCATAACGCCTGAGACAGCACGTCTGGCTGCTAAGGCCGGTGCAATCGCTTGCCCGACGCTCGTTGCTTATGAAGGGCTGGCGCTGGAAGGGGCAAGCTTCGGTTTAAGTGCAGACTCCCAGTCCAAGATCGATACAGTCCGCCGTGGTGGATTGGAATCGCTGGCAATTATGCGTGATGCCGGCCTGCCAATGGCATTTGGCTCAGATTTGCTCGGGCAGCTTCACAAATACCAGTCGATGGAGTTTTCGCTGCGTGCGAGTGTCTTGACCAACCGCGAAGTGCTGCATTCAGCAACACGGGTTTCGGCGAAGCTTTGCGGAATGGAAGACGAAATCGGCGTTATCAAGCCCGGTGCCTATGCGGATCTTCTGATCGTGGATGGCAACCCACTTGAGGATATCACCACACTGGAGCGACATGATGAGTGCCTGACGGCCATCATGAAGGGCGGCGTGTTCCATAAGAACACTCTGGCGGAGTAAGTCGGATGGTCCGGGGCAATTCTCTTACAGAGCGCCTGGGACGATTGGGAGCAGCGACAATGATTGCATTCAGCCTTGCGCTGATGCTTCTGCCCCTTGTGCTGGTGTTCTGGCTCTCCGTGATCTCGAATGAGATTTTGTCATTGCCGGTTGAAGGCTATTCACTCCACTGGTTTTCGGAAGCGTTTCGTCAACCTCAGTTTCTAAGTGGTTTTCTGCTTTCAATAGCGGTTGCGAGCTTTGCGATGCTGGCTGGCCTGCTGGTATCGGTCCCTGCAGCAATGGTGATTGTACGGCGTAATTTTCGTGGCCGCAGTGCTTTGATTCAGCTTTTGATGTCGCCGCTCACGGTGCCGGCAATCGTGATCGGCGCAGCGCTGTACGTGACGGTTGTTGAAATCGAGATCGCATCGGGCGCACCGATTGTCGGCTCAACCGGTGTATTTGTGGCAGGCCACGTCCTGCTGACAATCCCCTGGTGCATTCGTTTGCTGCTGGCTTCGCTCGAAGGTGTCAACATGTCGGTTGAAGAAGCAGCAGCTTCACTTGGCGCCAGGCCACCAACCGTCGTCTGGCTGGTGACACTACCACTTATTAAGCCGGGAATCTTCGCAGCCGCTGTGTTTTCGTTCGTCGTCAGCTTCGGCAATCTCGAGGTTTCCATCTTTCTCTCAAGTCCCGGACAAGTCACGCTACCGGTTGCGATGATGCAGTATCTGGAATGGAAGATTGATCCGACAATCGCTGCGGTTTCTGTTCTGCAGGTGCTTTTTGTGGCGCTGATGCTGGTTATTTCCAATCGCTTTGTAAATATTTCGAGGATGGTCTGATGGCTGACGTTCAAATTCAGGGACTGACCAAAACCTACGGGGCTTTCAAAGCCGTATCCGACATGACGCTTGATGTTCATGAAGGAGAGTTCCTTATCTTTCTGGGACCATCAGGCTGCGGCAAGACCACGACGTTGCGCATGCTCGCAGGCTTTATTGAGCCAGATGCAGGAACGATGCGATTGGGACAAAGGGAAATCACCTTTGAACCGCCGCATAGACGCAATATCGGTCTGGTATTCCAGAACTATGCACTTTTTCCGCATCTGAGCATCCTCGAGAATGTTGCATTCGGTCTGCGCCGAAGAAAAGTGGCTGAACCCGAGCTGAAAAGCCGTGTTCAACATGCTCTTGAACTGGTCGACCTTGCACATCTGATGGACCGTTTGCCAAAGCAATTATCAGGCGGACAACAACAACGTGTCGCGATTGCGCGCGCAATCGCAATCCGGCCCGACATGCTGCTTCTTGATGAGCCTCTGTCCAATCTGGATGCGCGACTGCGCCTGCAGGTACGTGACGAGCTTCGCAGTCTGCAAAAATCGCTCGGCATCACGACAATTATGGTCACACATGATCAGGAAGAAGCAATGTCGGTCGGTGACCGACTGGTTCTGATGCGTTCTGGGCTCATTGAGCAGATTGGCAATGCGGAACAACTCTATAAGCAACCCGCAAACCGCTTCGTTGCCGACTTTGTCGGTCGTGCAAATTTCCTGACAGGCAAGGCAACAAATGATGGAAGATTTACGACTGAAGGCGGCGTGCAGTTTCAGGCGGCGCAAAACTCCAGGACAGCATCTGAAGCACTCATCCGGCCAGAAGCCCTAAAACTGAGCAAAGCACCTCTCCCTTCTTCGCAAAACAATCAGACCGTCCTTATCAAAAAACATGTGTTCTTAGGTGGCATGGTCGAGATTGATCTCATGCTCACCGATGGACAGCACCTGACCGCGGTTGCTTCACCACGCGAACTCAATGAAGCTGGCATCCACCTCACTCCTGAAAGTTCAATCACTATGAGCATCGCGCCAGAGGACGTCGTGCTGCTTTAATCTTTCACTTCTGAACGAGGCGTAAGACCTCTGGGATAAATTCATCAACGATTAAAAGGGGAATTAGCATGATAAAAATCAGCAGACGTAGTTTTGGCATTCTTTCCGGCAGCCTTGTCGCTTCGGCGATCGTGCCCTCATTCGCAAGAGCCTCTGGTCGGGCTGTCGTTGGCACCTGGGGTGGCGATTATCAGAACCTGCAGCAAATCAATATTGCGGATGGCAACCTCAAGGGCAGCGGGATGCAGGTTATATATGACCCTGCAACCGATACGGTGCGCAAGGCAAAGCTTCTGGCAGAGCGCCGTTTGCCACGCGGGTCAATGGACATTGCATGTCTCACCCGTCAGGGGAGCTTTGAGATGATTCAGAACGGAATTATTGAAGAACTGGATGAAACGAAGGTCCCCAACCTGAAAAAGGTTCTGCCGTTCATTCGTACGAACTACTCCATCCCGCATATCTATACGGGTCGTGTTATTCTCTACAATCCAAAGCAGGTAAGCCCGGCGCCAACGTCCTATGCTGACTTGTGGGATCCGAAATATGCAGGTCGCGTCGGGGTAATTGATCTTCAGTATCAGACGACAATTGAATCGGCTGCAATGATTGCAGGTGGCAGCGCATCGGATTACGAGCCGGGCAAAGCCAAACTGCTCGAACTGAAAAACCAGGGCGTGAAAATCTACCCTACCAATGAAGCGCTCGCACAGGCACTGAAATCCGGTGAAATCGTCATGTGCATCATGTGGAATGCGCGTGGCTACATGTGGAAAAATGCTGGCATCGACATCGAAATTGCAATTCCAAAAGAAGGAATTGGCCTTTACCTGTCGGATATGTGTGTACCGAAAAATGCACCGAATAAACAGGCTGCCTATCAGTATCTGAATGCGATGCTCGAACAGGCGCCACAAACTGCCTTTGCTGAGCAGATGGGCTATGCACCAACCAATGCCGATGTAGTCCTACCTGCCGAACTTGCATCAGCCGTCGACTATACGGCGGAGCAACGTGAAAAATTCGTGCTGCCTGATCTTGAATACGTCGCGAAAGCAGATGCAGATCTGCAAAACTGGTGGAACAAAGAGTTCAAAGCCTGATGATTGCCACGACCTGTCTGGCTGAAGTCAGACAGGTTCCGCTCCAGCTTTCCCGGTACAGCCATGCAAAAAACATCTATCTCCGCCGCCGCACTTCTCATGCCTGCGACAGGGCTGGTCCTTATCTTCATGGCCCTGCCATTGCTTTATCTGTTGCGCTATAGCTTTAATGACTTCGTGCCAGGCGAGTTCATGGTACAAGGCTTTACTATCGCAAACTTTGCGACATTTTTTACGGACACATATTATCTGAAAGGTATGGGCACGACCTTGCTGATGGCAGGCTCCGTTACCGCAGTTTGCGTCATACTCAGCCTGCCTCTGGCGAACTGGATTTCGAAGCAGAGTGGCGCGCTCAAAACCATTGTTCTTATGGCAATCATCCTGCCCCTGTTCATCTCGAACGCTGTTCGGGCTGCAGGTTGGATGGTGGCTTTCGGGCAAACGGGCGTGCTCAATTTTCTGCTCATGAAAATTGGCATAATTTCCTCGCCATTGGCAATCATGCAGACGCCGACGGCTGTCTTCATCGGCATAACAGCGGTCAATCTTCCTTATGTTGTCCTTACACTGCAAAGTGTTTTTGAAGGGCTCGACGAAAATATTGATTACGCCGCAGCAAGCCTTGGCGCAGCCCCCATGCAGAGCTTTATGCTCGTTCGAATGCCGCAAATCATGCCCGGCCTTCTGGCGGCTTCTGTCTTGTCTTTCATTCTGACGATGAACGCCTATGCCACGCCCGTGCTTCTTGGCGGCCCATCGTTCCGCATGATGGCTCCAATGATCGTGACCGAAATACTAAACAAAGCAAACTGGCCGTTGGGCGCTGCGCTCGCCTTCATTCTGCTCGCCGTGACAATCACAATATCACTGCTCGCCGCGCTCTTCATACGCCGACGCTATTGATCAAGAAAGACTCGGCAGGGGCGCAAGGCCGCGCCCTAACTATCAACGACAGGGCTTGATATTGTTTTCTCAACCATCAACTTCGAACGGCGGACGAAAAGTCCGCCTTCTTCATTGTTTTGATTAATTGTTATATCATGATTTCAGAGAGCACGTGCCGCCTGAACAGGCCAGCCGAAATGTTCGGAATAAGGCGAGGCCAATGCCGCCAGCCCTAAAGCCGAATGAGTTTGCAGGCGATACGATAGCATCTGAAAAATGATCGAGAATGTCGCCTGCGCTCACATCGACCGCTTGGCCTGTTTGGCGATGTGAAATATTTCGACGGAATAGGCGAGGTGCGCATCGATTACGGCCCCGGCTATAGGCCTTATTTCGGTAAGCGCGGCAACACGGTAGTTGTCCTGTTATGTGGTGGCGATACCAAAGTCATTGCTGTTGCGCTCGGCAATATTGCGAGAGCCAAAGGCATGACCAAAATTGCAAGGGAAGCGGGCATTACCCGCGAGGCACTTTACCTATTTCTCAGTGAAAAGGGCGATCCGCAGCTCTCCACCCTTCTCGGTGTAATGAGAGCTCTCGGCTTGCAACTTGGAGTTCAAAAGTGAATATCACGCAACATAGCCTCCTCTTTGTACGCTAGCGTTCATTGCGTTCCTGCACATTTATGAGAGAATGCTAATGCATATGGACGTTTCCGCAGACAGGTCGTATGCAAAGCCTCAGCTCGTCAACAATACCCACGAGCTGGGGTTTTTGTTGTTAACCAAAATTAGAGGCTCCTGGACTTGCTCTAGATGTATGGTTTTCGAGCGAAACCCTTAACGAACCTCGCACGGCCTCCTTTGAGAGAAGCCCAGACTGTTGTTTCCAGATATTCAGGATCGTGATGTTTCTGAACTTGTGCGATGATCGCATTTGCCAGAACATGCAGGTCAGCAACCTGACCGAGACCACCGTAGTTCGCGTTCTCAAGAGTTTCTCTTTTTCCTCCTGGACAATCCGTGCTTACGACAGGGCACACAGGCGAGAGCTTGAACCAGAACATCAGTGATGAGTTTCTCACGCCATTTTGCACGCCCGCCGAATATTCGTTACCCAGTTGATTTCGTTGTCCTAAACCGACGCATGTATCGACATTTGACACCGTTCATGCAAAGACCGCCGCGACGCTATCGTAATCGAGCGCAGTCTGTGCGTTCGAGGCCAAGTATTGCGAGGATAAGCGACTAAAGCCGGCCCGTCAGTTGCGGGCTTAGGGGAAACACTCCCGTATCTCGAAGCAAAATTCACCTTTGTTCCCGATCCAGTCAAGCTAACCCAGTTGCAAAAAGCAACGACATCTCCAAAAGCAGGAAACGCCCGACTTCTCAATCGCGACATGATCGATCAGGTTTCAGCAAGAATAATTGGCTTCCTAACGCCTTGACACAGCAATTTGCCGCTCTAAATAATTGCTATTCACAGCATCACAGCCCCCGCTCGAATGCAAAGTGAGTAGCCCCGCTACCGAGCCCCCCTCTGAGCGGGGCTTATTTTTTCAAGTTCCGATCTGCGATTATTGCATTGCAGCAAAGGCCGCTTCAATGTCATCGGTGGTGTTTGCGCCGCTCAGGACGATCTTCATTCTATCAATTCGTGGCTTAGCGTATCTCACAACAACTGCCTCGATCTTCTCCTCGGATTCGACGCTTTGAAAGATCCTCCCAGCAAAGGCTGCCAGCCACTGCTCCAGTTCTTCGCCGCGAAAGCCCTCAGCCTCCGCTATTGCCCGGCTCACATCCGGGCGTGATCGACATGAAGCGCGCCTGCTGGCAAAGAACCCATGTCGACCTATTCACCACCAGGCATCATGGCGCCGCGATTTTGCGATCAGGCGATTGATGAAATCAAGCTTTTCAATGACCGGGACCGGCAAAACGAACGGATAGATGTCGGCTTGCCCCATTGAACGCTGGAAAGTATTCAATGCGAGGCTGATCGGCACCCACGCGTCAACGAGTTGTTGAGCAGAGGATGCCCTGTATGGATCAAAACGCACTTCTGTTTCCAGATTCTGATGGGTCTTTGGATCGATCGAAAGTCCAAAAGCGTGCGCAGATTCCAGCGTGTCGACGATATGAAAATAATGGGCCCAGCATTCAGCGAAGTCCTCGGAAGGATGGCAGCTGGCATAGGTTGAAATGAAGTGCTCCGGCCAGTCTGACGGCGGCCCCTTCTCGTAATTTCTCTTTAGAGCGGCGGCGTAATCATCCCGTTCGTCGCCAAACAGTGCCCGGGCCTCGTCAAGCATGTCGGACCTGGCGACCAGCTGTTGGAAGTAAAAATGACCGATCTCATGGCGGAAATGACCCAGAAGCGTCCGGTAGGGTTCTCCCATTGAGACGCGGACCGCCTCGCGCACGTCGTCATCGGCCTCCGCCGCACGCAAACTGATCACGCCGTCTTCGTGACCGGTCATGGCGGGTATGAGCTTCCCATCCGGATCTGACCTGTCCTCCAGAAAATCGAAGACCAGCCCTTGCTGCGCATCGACGTCGCGGCCGGGACACGGCAATCCGAGACGCAGGATTGAATAGAAAAGATGCCTTTGGGCTGAACCGATCTTGTGCAATCGTTCGATGTCTTCCGCCCGGTGAGTGCTGGGCATGGCGCGATTATAGCGCGCAGGAATGGCGAGGGCATGAGGATCGTCGGATCGGATAAGCCAATTGCTCCCGTCGATGGACCTATTTTTACAGAACCGCCAGCTTTCTCCTTCGCGGGAAGGAATTGACCAGAGCACGTCGTCGATCCGTTGCAGACTGTGCAAAGTGAGGGTGTCGGGGACAAATCCCACCGGAGCATTGCCGGCACCAATACTGACGGTGTTTTCAAAATAGATCGGCAGACCACTGATATCGCATTCAAAGAGACGCATTTCGCCATTCCTGGTTGGTTTCTGCTTGAACGTCTGAGCGCTGAAAAAGACCCCTTGAAAAATCGGCGATGGAGAAAAAGTTTTTTAGAATCCCGGCGGAACAACTGAGCGCTTTGGCAGTTTCGGATTCCAGATTGCAAAGGAGATCGGGATGCTTATTCGGGTTGGTTACGAGATCGCAGTGGAAGTCACATCTCCGACAGCGGTCTATACATATCTCAATGTGCACCCGCAGCATAAAAAGGACATCGTCTGGGCCTCTCCGGAAGAGACGGCCGGTACCAGACATATCGACATCCATGGCAATGAGTTTGTGCGCCAGACTTTGCCTGAGGGAGAGACGGTTCTCACGCATGACGCAATTGTGGAAGTGAGTGGACTGCCGGATATTTTTGACGAGCATGCCGCACAAGTCGACCCCGCCCATTTGCCGGCTGAATGCCTTCCCTATTTACTCGGTAGTCGTTACTGCGAAACCGACCGGATGTCGCAAATTGCCTGGAGCCGTTTCGGACATTATCAAGGGGGCGCTGATCGGGTACGGGCCATCTGCGATTTCGTCAATGCCCATTTGAGTTTCTCCTACGGCTATGCCCGCTCCACCAGGACGGCGCTGGAAGCCTATAATGAGCGTGTCGGCGTCTGCCGCGATTTCGCGCATCTGGTTATCACATTGTGCCGTGCGCTGAATATTCCAGCCCGCTACGCCAATGGCTTCATGGGGGATATTGGCGTGCCAGCCGATCCGGCGCCAATGGATTATAATGCCTGGGTCGAAGTCTATCTTGACGGTCAGTGGTTTACGGTGGATGCGCGGCACAATCAGCCAAGGATCGGGCGAATTCTGGTCGCACGTGGTCGCGATGCCAGCGACATTCCGCTTTTTTCGACATTTGGCCCGCATCGACTGAACAAGTTCGAGGTGTGGACAGAGGAGTATAAGGGGTTGCAGTCAAATGTCGGCAAGCATGTCCGCCCGGCAAGAAGAATCTCCACGCGTTATGGACCTGCAGGTCGTTCGCCGCATGATCTCGGACTCAGCCCTTTTGTCAATTGCATGATCTGAAAGTTACATAGTTGCAGCCATTTGATGAGATGCTCAGCCATGGTGAGTGTATTCGCCAACCTTATGAATTTCTCAAGCAGTGGCTAGACCAGCAGGATCGGCATGGGCTTCTGCAAAAAGCACAGGATGCGGAAAGCGTTTTTCGAAAAACCGGTATCACCTTTGCAGTCTATGGTGATCAGGACGCTGCGGAACGGCTTATTCCGTTCGATATTATTCCGCGTATCATTTCTGGTCAGGAATGGCGACGGCTATCGCAAGGCATCGAACAGCGCGTGTTGGCGCTCAACGCTTTTCTTAACGATATTTATCATCGGCAGGAAATCGTGCGCGCTGGCATTTTACCGGAACAACTAATCCGCAACAATGAAGCATTTTTGCCCGAAATGGTTGGGGTGCGGCCGCCGGGCAATGTCTACACGCATATTATCGGCGTTGATATCGTGCGGACGGCCGAAAACCAGTTTTACGTGCTGGAAGACAATGCGCGCACGCCTTCCGGCGTTTCCT
>NZ_DAMBKZ010000017.1:74332-91737 GCF_032066345.1 Brucella sp. | reverse complement strand
TCTCGGCTATGTCTCAGGCAATGCTTGATCTTCTCTGGCGCTCCTTCTGGGAGACCATGATCATGACCGGCTTTTCGAGCCTGATTTCGCTCGTCGTCGGTCTGCCGCTGGCACTCATCATGATTCTGACCGAACGTGGTGGCCTTGCGCAAAATCTGACAATCAACGCCATTCTCGGTGCCATCATCAATGGCTTCCGTTCAGTGCCTTTCATCATTTTGCTTGTGGCACTCATCCCGGTGACGCGCTTTGTTGTCGGCACATCAATCGGCACATGGGCATCCATCGTGCCATTGTCGATTGCCGCCATTCCCTATTATGCGCGCATCGCAGAAGTCTCGCTGCGCGAAGTGGATAACGGCCTCGTGGAAGCTGCCCGTTCGATGGGCGCAAACCGCTGGACGATCGTGCGTGAAGTGCTGGTGCCAGAGGCTCTGCCGGGCATTATCGCAGGCTTCACCGTGACCATCATCACACTCATTGGCGCGTCTGCAATGGCTGGTGCCATCGGTGCAGGCGGTCTTGGCGATCTGGCTATCCGTTACGGATATCAGCGCTTTGAAACGCAGATCATGATTGCTGTGGTAATTATTCTGATCATCATGGTGTGCGGAATTCAGCTGATCGGCGATTATCTCGTCAATCGCCTCGACAAGCGCAACCTGCGTTCACGCAGCTAAACTACAGACTGAGGGTGTTTATCGCACCCTCCGTCTGAAACCTGCTTCCAGCGTATTGCCATCAGGGTCGAAGACGAGAGCCGCATAATAGCCCATCTCTTCCGGCCCCTGATAGGCCGGTGAGCCACTCTCCCTGCCGCCCCCCTGAACTGCTGCCCGGAAAAAAGCCTCCACATCTTCACGGCTGCTCGCATTGAACATCAGATGAAGATGGTTGCCCGGCTTGCCTTCAGGCACGCCTGCATCCGCTTTCTGCCCTTTGTGTATCCATAGAAAGGGCACAGGAGCCCTCTCGCCGCCACTCACAAAGAAACCGCTATCCGAATGTGGAATAACAGCGAGCCCAAGTTTAGGCATGCAGCTTTCATAGAAAGAAAGGCTGCGGCGAAGGTCTTTGCTTTGAAAGCCGATATGATCGAAGAGCGACATAGCAATGATTATATGTCGGCTTTTAATAAAGAAAAGCGGCGCCCCCTATTTTGGAGAGCGCCGCCGTAATTATTCTTGTAAAAGATGGATTAGTGTCTGTGGGGCTTTTTCGAATTTGACGTTTGAAACAGCATTAATGTCAGCCGGGATTCAAACGTCAAATCCAATCCACTAGCCGCGTGTGCGTGCCAGTCCGGCCTTGGCAGGCTGATAATTTGCATCAAGCTGAATAGCGCGCGAATAAGAATTCGCAGCCTTGGCCTTGTCGCCGCGCTGTTCATAGACCAGCGCCTGATTGGACCAGCTTTCAGCAACATTGCCATCAAGGGTGATCGCCGTGTTGAAATCGTCAAATGCGTTGTCGTAATCGCCCAGCGCCACATAAGAAATGCCGCGACCATTATAAGGTTCAGGTGCTGTTGAATTAAGCGAAATCGCTTTCGAGAAATCTTCAATCGCCTGCTTGTGCTGGCCCTTGGCCTGATAGATCAGACCACGGTTATGGTAGGCGCGGCCATCGGTCGTCTGCAACGAGATTGCCTGGTTAAAATCGCTAAGCGCCTGATCGAGACGTCCAGCCAGACGATAGACATTACCACGTCCGACATAAGCTGCATCATATTGCGGGTTGATCTGGATCGCGCGGCTGTAATCCTGCGCTGCCTTGCCGCTGTCACCCATATAACGATAAATCAGCGCGCGGTTTGCATAGGCCTGGTAGAAATTCGGGTTCAGCGCAATTGCCTGATCGAAATCACGCAGCGCTTCCTTATAACGGCGGGCCTTGCCATAAGCCGATCCGCGCACGTTGTAAGCTTCGGGATCGCGCGGGTTGCTCTGAATAACGCTGGTGAGCGAGCTGATGTTTTCGCTCGAACCTTGAGCACGATCAACCGTGCTCAATGCGCTATGCGTGTTGGAGCTTTGGCAACCAGCAACCGCAAGAGCCAGAACTGCCGTGACCGCCAATAGGCTGTTTCGTGCAAAATGAGAGCCTGTTGATTTTCCGGCCTTCTCAACAAAGTTCCCGGACGAATGCATCACCTTAAAGCGTGTTGGCAACGACAGCGTTCCTTTCTGCTTGATCGGAGCGAGGGACCTGAAACCCTGAACTTCCGTCAACTTTGTCCCCGGCTGATACAACAGCCACAATACTATATTTGTCTCTATAGCACAGCAAAAGGCCGCAGGAAAAACTGCGCCTTGAAATGCACCCGAAAAACGAAACCGGCTTTCGGATAAGATAGGCGTAAACTCAACTCTTGGAAGCCCGGATCTGATACTATCGGATCTTTGCTCCAGATGGATCAACGCCACAATAAAGGTCAGTATATGGCGGTCCGCTGACACTTCAAATCGGCATGTCTTATCTCGTGAAGCAAACCGAGATCATGCTCTGACCTTCAGACATGCAAAAACCGGCGCGAGCCATAAGCTGCACCGGTAAGCAAAAGGCGCCACAAAGGCGGCGCCAATCTCAGGTCACTTAGCGAGCTGCGGTACGACCGCCGCCGATAAGACCTTCACGCTGTGCGCGCTTACGAGCCAGCTTGCGAGCGCGACGAACGGCTTCTGCCTTTTCGCGGGCGCGCTTTTCAGATGGCTTTTCATAATGGCCACGCATCTTCATTTCGCGGAAGATACCTTCGCGCTGCATCTTTTTCTTCAGAGCGCGGAGAGCCTGATCAACATTGTTATCGCGGACGAGTACCTGCACGTGTAATCCCGTATCGGTTAGAATTTCGGTTGAGCCTGAGGCTTTAAGGGCGTCTCTTAACGATGTTCAGTCGACAGAGTCAACTGTCTAAACGCCGAAAGGCTCCCAAGCTTCGCAACATAAACGCTGCAAATTGGGGCTGGCATTACCAGATGGCCCGGCTTTTGTCCACCTCAAGATAAGACTTTGCCCAGCCCTGGGTACAAATAATGGCTTCACGTAGAATTATAATGACCAAATCAGCCTTTATAGGCTAGAGAGCACGCGCTTTTCGCACAATTCAGCCTCATTGCTCCGTCATGAGCTACAGGCTGGTGAAATGTACCGCCCATCCCCATTCATTGATTCCTTCTGTCGAGATTTATGTCTTTCCACAAACGACTCGTTATTCAATTCACAGGCTATGAAGGCCTGCACCCGAAAGCCGTCCGCGTGCGTCATGCGCAAGCGTTGAAGGACTTCGACCGTTTGTGGCACGCAAAGACCAAATTACCTCCGATGAAAGACGAGTCGGATGACTGCGGCAGTCTGACAGCGACGACCAATGGCAATGGCTGGCAGACGGAAACCGAATTCTGTCAGTTTGGCACCGCAGACATCTTTGACGACTACGCAGCCCGCTCGACGCCCATGCGTATGCTGACGGGCTTCCGCGCCTTCATGAACATTTTCTTCACAGGCACCCTGCTCCGCTATCTGCTGACCAGCTGGCGCTTCGTGATGTTCTTCATGTGGCCGTTTCTGCTATCCATCGTCATTATCGCAATCGCGGCCCTGATCGCTTCTGTGCCAATGCTTGCTGGTTTCCCATCCTGGAACCTTGCCTGGTCCCTGCCGCTTGCCGCAGTTATCGCCACATTGCTCGTGCGCTGGCCGGGCGACCGATTCTTCATGTCCTATCTGCTCGATGACTGGTCGGCTGCCTATGATCGTATCTATAGCCGCAACGACAAGCTCAAAGCACGTCGTCGCGCCTTTGCGGAAGCACTCAAAAAGAAGATCGAGGAAAGCAACGCCGACGAAGTGATTATCGTCGCCCATAGCCTCGGCACGGTTCCAGCCGTGGAAGCGCTGGCAGATGTTCAGCGTGAGCGCCCCGACCTGCTCACAAAGCAACCTGTGTCTATGCTGGCCATTGGCTCGTGCCTGCTGATGATCGCTCTTCACCCAAAGGCACGCGACTTGCGCGAAGACGTGCGCGTGGTGATGAATGAAAGCCCTGTGCTCTGGTCGGAGTTTCAGGTTCTCACCGACATCATCCACTTCTACGGCTCAGATCCGGCGAAGGCGCTGAAGATAAAAGCTGAGAACCCGCCGCTCATCCATCGTATCCGCTTCAAAAACGTACACAGTGAAAACCGCTATAAGCGTTCAAAGGGCAATTTCTTCCTGATGCACCTGCTTTATATGCGCGGTGCCGAGAAGAAGAACTTCTACGACTTTGGCATGTTTCTGCATGGCCCGTTCTTCTTCCGTGAGCTGATGACAACCCACAAAGACAAAGCCGCCCCACTTGATGAAGAGGGACGGCTTCAAAACTCATAAAGAGCAGCACTTACGCCTCTGGTGGCTCCACCACGGCGATGGTAAGCCATGTCGCCGTGAGCGCTGGCTTGATGGTGTTCTCAACTTCCAGCGTCACTTCGTAATGATTGACCACCCGGCCCGATGGCCGAATATCGGCATCGGCAAGCTTGAAACGGGCGCGTACGCGTGCGCCTGTCTTGACCGGGGACATGAAGCGCACTTTATCGAAGCCGTAATTGATACCCATGGTGGCACCTTGCAGCATCGGCAGCGCTTCAAAAGCCAGCGTTGAAAGCAGCGATAAAGTCAGAAACCCATGCGCAATCGTGCCGCCAAATGGCGTTTCCTTGGCTGCGCGCTCCGGATCAACATGAATGAACTGATGATCATCCGTTGCATCGGCAAACTGATTGATCATTTCCTGCGTGACTTCACGCCACTCGGAACATCCGATTTCCGTGCCGATCGCCTCGCGCAACTGATCGAGCGTAATTGCGTCCTTCATTCCCTCAAACTTTCTGCTGAACTGATAACGACTTCTTTAACCTATAAAAAAGGCCCGGCAAATCATAACCTCACGCGGCAACCAGTATTTCACGGGCGATATCATCCCAATGGCCGAAAACATGGCTCGCACCCTTGGAAGATAAGCGTTCTGCATGACCTTCATAGGTATGACCGCCACCCGTATAGCCAAAGGCCGTCATACCGGCTGCAATCGCGCCTTCAACGCCAAACGGCGAATCTTCGATCACCACGCAGCGCGCCGGATCAACGCCCATCTTGTCGGCTGCAAAAAGGAAAAGATCAGGTGCGGGCTTGCCGCGCTTGACCATGCTCGATGAATAAACCGCATCACCGAAGTAATGGTTGATACCCGTCTTCTCCAAGCTGAATGCAATGCGCTCCGGCTGCGAGGAGGATGCAACGCAACGCTTGTGCGGCAGGATTTTCAGAAAATCGGCAATACCGACTGCCGGCTGCAAATGCTCGGCAAACAGAACCTTCGTTTCAGGCCAGAACTGGCTCAAAGCTTCTTCTGGCAGACGATGGCCCGTCAGCCCGGCGATCATTTCAAGAATATCTGCCTGCTTCATGCCGATGCCTTTGGCAACCGTACCCTCCGGCAGCATCATGCCGTGATTGGCATAAACCTGCTCAAACGCGCGGCAGGAAAGCGGCTCGCTATCGACGAGAACACCGTCGCAATCGAAGATAACGAGGTCGAAGGGGGATGCGTTGCTCATAAAGGCTCCGATGGAATGCATATGGGGAATGCGTATTTTGTCGCGCCGATTTGAGATGCGCGCTTTTCACTGTTGATATAGAGACTGTTCGTCCATTGCGCATCTATAACAATATAAGCGTGACAAAATTATCGCGAAATAGATGGTTAGAGCATAAGTCCTGTCGGCGTGAAACGAGGATCGATAAGATTATGCTTCAAATAAAAACGGTTAGAGCGCCAATCTGGTTTTTTCAGATCGAAACGCACTAAGTAATTTGCGGAGACTCTCATGACGACGAATGTGGCACTGGTTGGGCTGGCGCGAGACTTGCAATTGCGCGCTGAAACCGGAAAACCAATCCGCATCGGTCTTATCGGTGCTGGTGAAATGGGCACGGATATTGTCACACAAGTCGCCCGTATGCCCGGCATCGAAGTGGGCGCCCTTTCTGCCCGCCGTCTGCCGAACACCTTCAAGGCTGTCCGCACTGCCTATGGCGACGATGACAATGCGCGCGAAGCCAATAGCGAAAGCGCTATGACCAGTGCCATCGAAAGTGGAAAGATCGCAGTCACCGGCGATAATGATCTGATCCTCTCCAATCCGCTGATCGACGTCATCATCGATGCAACCGGCATTCCGGAAGTCGGTGCTGAAACCGGCATCAAGGCCATCGAGCATGGCAAGCATCTTGTGATGATGAATGTCGAAGCCGATGTCACCATCGGGCCTTACCTCAAGGCACAGGCCGACAAGCAAGGCGTCATTTATTCGCTGGGCGCAGGTGACGAACCTTCCTCCTGCATGGAGTTGATCGAGTTCGTTTCAGCCCTTGGCTATGAAGTGGTCTCTGCTGGCAAGGGCAAAAACAACCCGCTCAATTTTGATGCCATCCCTGACGACTATCAGGAAGAAGCCGACCGCCGGAACATGAATGTCCGCCTGCTGGTCGAATTCATTGATGGCTCAAAAACCATGGTCGAGATGGCAGCCATTGCCAATGCAACTGGCCTTGCTCCTGATATTGCCGGGATGCATGGCCCCCGCGCCAGCATCGACCAGTTGAGCCAAACCCTTATCCCACAGGCGGATGGCGGCGTTCTCAGCAAAAGCGGCGTCGTCGATTATTCCATCGGCAAAGGCGTTTCGCCCGGCGTGTTCGTTGTGGCCAAGATGGACCACCCTCGCCTTAATGAGCGCCTTGAAGATCTGAAGATCGGTAAAGGCCCTTATTTCACCTTCCACCGCCCATACCACCTCACATCGCTGGAAGTGCCGCTGACAGTCGCGCGCGCCGTTCTGTATGGCAAATCCGATATGGTGCCGCTGCCAAAGCCGGTGGCGGAAGTCTGCGCGGTCGCAAAGAAAGACTTGCAGCCCGGCGATCATCTCGATGCCATCGGTCAGTATTGCTATCGTTCATGGATCATGACGACACCGGAAGCACGCAGTGCCAAGGCCATTCCTTGCGGCCTGCTGCAAAACGGCACCGTCACTGCACCAATCAAGAAGGGTGAACTCATCACCTATGCCAATGCAGTACCACAGCCCGGCTCTAAGATCGCCGAGCTGCGCGCATTGCAGGATAAGATGATCTACGGCTGATCGAAAATTACCAGCACAAACAAAAACGGCGGCTCGAAGCCGCCGTTTTTGTTTCTTGCCAGAACACTCCGGCCTTATGAGATTCGGGGAAATGGCGTGCCGAAAATGGTGGGGTTCGAGCACCGGAGCGGAGTGTACTTAAAGTACATGAGCACCGGAAGCGCAGAACCACGCCATTTGCAGGCCGCCAGAACCCGAATATCGAAGGCCTAGTGGTCGAGAGCTTTGACGATACTTTCTACCATTTTCTTCGCGTCAGCAAAGAGCATCATGGTGTTGTCGCGGAAGAACAGCTCGTTTTCCACGCCAGCATAGCCTGAGCCCATGCCACGCTTGATGAAGAGCACTGTACCGGCCTTGTCGACATCGAGGATCGGCATACCGAAAATCGGCGATTGCGGGTCGGTCTTCGCTGCCGGATTGGTCACGTCATTCGCGCCAATCACGAAGGCAACATCAGCCGTCGCAAATTCCGAATTAATGTCTTCAAGTTCGAACACTTCATCATAAGGCACGTTTGCTTCGGCCAGCAGCACGTTCATATGGCCAGGCATACGACCGGCAACAGGGTGGATTGCATATTTCACTTCCACGCCTTCGGCCTTCAGCTTGTCAGCCATTTCACGCAGCGCGTGCTGTGCCTGTGCCACTGCCATACCATAACCCGGCACGATGATGACCTTGGAAGCGTTCTTCATGATGAAGGCTGCATCGTCAGCCGAACCCTGCTTGACCGGACGCTGTTCCACTTCGCCGCTGCCCGCAGCTGCCACGTCACCGCCGAAGCCACCAAGAATAACCGAAATGAACGAGCGGTTCATGCCTTTACACATGATGTAGGACAGGATCGCACCGGATGAACCAACCAGCGCACCGGTAATAATCAGCGCCAGATTGCCGAGCGTGAAACCAATGCCTGCCGCAGCCCAGCCCGAATAGGAGTTGAGCATGGAAACGACAACCGGCATATCCGCGCCGCCAATCGGGATGATGATCAGCACACCGAATACCAGCGCCAGAATGACGATCAGCCAGAACACGAAATGACTTTCAGTATTGGTCAGAACAGCAATCAGGATCACGATTGCAGCAGCAAGGGCCGCATTGATGACATGACGCCCCGGCAGCATGATCGGCTTGCCCGACATACGGCCATCAAGCTTCAAGAACGCAATGATCGAACCGGTGAAGGTGATTGCACCAATCGCAACACCCAGCGACATTTCGATCAGCGCCTGACCGTGGATCTGACCCACTTCGCCAATGCCGAAAGAATGCGGTGAGTAAAGGGCTGCGGCAGCAACGAGCACGGCTGCAAGACCAATCAGCGAGTGGAAGGCTGCCACAAGCTGCGGCATGGCCGTCATCGCGATGCGGCGTGCAATCACTGCACCAATACCGCCACCAATGGCGATACCGAGGATAATCAAAACCAGACCGCCAAAGCTTGGACGTGCCAGCAACAGCGTGGTGACGATGGAGATACCCATACCGATCATACCATAGGTATTACCCTGGCGGCTGGTTGTTGGGTGCGAAAGGCCGCGCAGTGCCAGAATGAACAGGACACCGGAGACCAGATAAAGGAAGGCTGCGAGATTAACGCTCATGATGGCTCAGCCCTCACTTTTCTTTTTTCTTGTACATGGCAAGCATACGCTGGGTAACCAGAAAGCCGCCAAAGATGTTTACGCTTGCAAGGATGAGCGCGATGAAGCCGAAGCCGGTTGCCCAGCCCGAAAGCGAAAGACCGACTGCAAGAAGTGCGCCGACCACGATCACCGATGAAATAGCATTGGTAACAGCCATAAGCGGCGTATGCAGTGCAGGCGTCACTTGCCAGACAACGTAATAACCGACGAAAATCGACAGAACGAAAATCGCAAGGCGGAAGACAAACGGATCAACCACGCCACCGGATGCGGCATGGGCGGCAGCAGCTGCTGCATCACCTAAACCACCTGCATTTTCCGCTGCCTGCCTGACGGCATCTGCCGCCTGATTAAGGCTCTCAAGAGCTTTTTCGAGTGCTGTATCGGACATTATGCCTCTCCTCCATCAGCGGAAGTTTTTGCAGCTTTTGCCGGTGCTTTTCGGGTTGGTTTGGCGACAGGCTTTTCAGCCTCCCCTTCGACAACAGCGGCTTTTGCCTTCGGTGCGGCTTTCGGCTTAGCGACTTTCTCAGCCACAACGGCTGGTGCGGCTTTGACTTCGGCTTCGGCCTTGGCAAACGCCGGATGCACGACTCTGCCCTCGTGGGTCAGAAGTGTTGCCTTTACCAGCTCTTCCTGCGGATCAAGCTTGAGAAGCTTTGCTTCCTTATCGACCAGCGTTTCGAGGAATGCATAAAGATTGCGCGCATAAAGCTGCGAAGCGGTCGCCGCAATCCGGCCCGGCACATTGAGATGCCCGACGATCTTCACGCCGTTCACATCTGCAACCTGACCGGCGACAGCACCTTCGACATTGCCGCCGCGCTCAACTGCCAGATCAACCAGCACAGACCCCGGACGCATGGCTGCGACCATTTCCTTTGAAACAAGACGCGGGGCCGCACGACCCGGAATAAGCGCTGTGGTGATGACAATATCCTGCTTGGCTATATGGTCGGCGACAAGTGCCGCCTGCTTTGCCTGATATTCCTTCGACATTTCCTTGGCATAACCGCCGGAGGTTTCCGCCGCCTTGAATTCCTCATCCTCGACTGCGATGAACTTCGCGCCAAGCGAGGCCACCTGCTCCTTCGCAGCCGGGCGAACGTCGGTTGCAGTCACAACTGCACCCAGACGACGTGCGGTCGCAATCGCCTGAAGTCCGGCAACACCTGCACCCATGACGAAGACGCGGGCTGCAGGCACCGTGCCAGCAGCCGTCATCATCATTGGCATAGCACGGTCATAGACGTCGGCTGCATCAATGACGGCCTGATAACCGGCAAGGTTGGCCTGCGACGAGAGAACATCCATCACCTGTGCGCGCGTTATGCGCGGCATGAATTCCATCGTGAAAGCGGAAATACCGGCCTTCGCAAGAGCTGCAACCGCTGCTTCCTGACCGTAAGGATCAAGCATCGCGAAAAGTGCTGCGCCCGGTTTATACCCTTTGAGTTCCGCATCGTTCGGACGGCGCACTTTCAGGATAACGTCTGCCGCTTTGGCGTCAGCCGTAGTTCCTATGCGCGCGCCAGCGCCTGAAAACTCGGTATCGATGATACGCGATTTTTCGCCTGCGCCTTTTTCCACCACGACATCAAAACCAAGCGCGATGAATTTCTTCACCGTCTCGGCAGATGCCGCAACGCGGGTCTCGTTGGGATCACTCTCTTTCGGAATGAATATAGTCTGGGCCAACTGGTTTCCCTTTCGTGGCTTAATCCGACCTCGCAGCCGGGCACAATCCGGGCTTCCGGGAAGAAGCCCCCTTAAAATGATGAAACAGACGACATGCATAAAGCCCCGGCAAGGTGCGAGCTGCACCCATACCAAGGCATTCGATCAAATCATGCGGATTATTGCTGGTTTAGATCCTTAGAGGAGGAACCAGGCAGCGGCGCAGATCAGAACAAACAGAACGGTCGCGGAGAAAAAACCACCCGCGAAAAAGCCGAACGCCATGGCAACAAGGAGGGCAACAACTGCCACTGTGCCCCATTTAAACACACCCATGAAACCAGCATAAGTTTTATCATGCTCTGGATAATCCATCGGCGCGCCGAGTTCAGCCGGAGCTGTAGTGTGATGTTCTGCCATTTTGTAGTTCCACCCATTCAGATATTTTGACTATTCTTAGTCAGACTATCTGTGATCTTTAACGCGCATGCAACCTCAACCGGACCTTGCCTCAGGCTTTGGTCCCCGGCTGTTTGTCGCAGCGCCCCTCCACTCCGTCTGTGACCGCGTATGCGGCTACGGCAGCTAACTAACCAGAATTTTCAGAAATTTCTATACTAAAATATTTAGAGCAACTTTCAAAAAGATTTAAATTATCAAAGGTAAGGATCATGCGTATAAATCGCATAGGCTCACCAAAAGATTTTATATGCCAAGGCCGGTATATTTCGCTGTTGGCAGGATCGTCAGCGGACCGACACCATTGCTCAGATTGCCGAACATTGCACGCCGCTCATGCGGCTGTGACTTGAAGAACGGGAAGCGGACAGCAACCGCGTCGCGAATATTGCGAATGGGTGCAGCGCCCAGTCCGACCTTGATGCCATAGCCCAGATGCTCACGCGCTTCGGCCATGACAGTGGTGCCGAAAATACGTTTGTAAAATGCCATATGCTCTGGCTTCACCGATGCAAGACATTGATCCGCTTCAAAAAATTCCGAAGCCATCGCAGCAATGCGCAAGGTGACATAGGGGATAGCAGGATATTCGCTCAGCAGATCCGGGTCCGCTGCAAAGCGTGTCGGGTCAACAAAAGCCATGCCGCTGTTGAGCAGAGGATCAAGAATATCGGGAAAGAGCGCATAACTCGTGCCACGACGATGGTCAGGCGTGATGTAATGAATACGCAATGTACTCACTAATTGCCCGTCAATATGAATGCCGAAGACAAACGCATGACTGTCACGATCAATGTCATCAACAATCGATGGCACTTCCGCTTCATGCATCACGTTCGCACTTCGGTAAGACCGGTAACGCAGGCGTCCAATCTCTTCGAGATCTTCCGCGTGTACGATGCGTCGATATTCCACCCGATCCAGAAACTGCAATAGCTGCCGCGCGAAATTGGATAGCGGTGGTTGCCCACCAGAGACAGCTTCATTCGTCATTCAAATAGCATCCGCACCCCGTCAAATCAGTGCGCAGAATAAGGTGCTTTATAAGCGTGTAAAGGTGTAACTTTGAGTTTTTGTCACTTGCCAGTGACAGAAACTCTCATTCACCCTGGATCGCCCGACACGCAGCCGCCAATGCACCTTAATGAGAATTGGAATGGCCGCTGAAACGGCCACTCCCTCTTTGTGCCAATCACTGAATAGAGTTAGCCAGAGACTGGAACATCTCGATTGTTTCAGCTTTCACCTGCTGACCATCAATATTGTAATTGGCGTAGGCCGATGTTTTGACGATTACCACGCGTTTGGCCGGATTGACGTAAATAAACTGGCCGTAAATACCGACAGCAGCGAAATCACCTTGGGGCTCAACCGGAATCCACCATTGATAACCATAGCCAAACGGTATCTTGCCTGACGCATCTTTGCGTCCGGGCATCAAATACGGCTCGTCTGGCGTTACAGAATCGTGAACCCATTGCGCCGGCACGAGCTGCTCGCCAAGATAGTTCCGGCCTTCATTCATATAGAGCAATCCAAAGCGGGCATAATCACGCAACACAGCATTAAGGCCACCCGCAGCGACAACTTCACCCTTCTGATCAGCAAGCCAATACGAATCAGCCTCTACGCCAAGTTTCGACCAGAGCTTGTCCTCAAAATAGTTTTGGATTGGCACACCAGTCGCACCTTCCAGCACCAAGGCGAGAACTTGCGTATCTGCTGAGACATACCGATTGACTGTGCCTGGCTTGATTTCGTTCTTCAGATGCGCGGTGAAATCGATGACCGACCCCGTAACCATTTGCACAATGTAACGCACGATATCCGAATTGAGATCGGCGTAATTTTCGTTGAAACCAATGCCCGACGACATCTGCAGAACGTTTTTAACAGTCACGCCCTTATAGCCACCCTCCGCGAGTACCGGCGCATAATGATCGACTGTCTCATCGAGTTTGATCTGACCATCACGCACCGCATTGCCGATCAGAAACGAAACGAACGATTTCGATACAGACATCGCGATGGACTGCGTTTTCTCGGTGTTACCGCGTGCATATTCTTCATGCACGATCTCACCATCCTTCAGAACAATGAAACCTGTTGTTTCCGTCCGTTTGAGAAAATCGGCAAGATTGTGTGTCTCGCCTTTATATGAATAGGTTTCAGGCAATGGCCGCTCGACCTTCGGCAGCGGACTGACATCACCCGCGCGCGCAACCCGGATCGACGGATAGATTTTATAGAGGGTGCGGAAATTTTCATCGATCACATCAGGCTTGAAAACCTGAGAATACTGATAAACCGCCCAATATTCGTGTAATTTCTTCCTAAAAATCGCAGCACTGACAGCCGCGATAATAATGATTAATATTATTAAATATAAGAAAAAACGGAAAAGCCGTTTCATTTCCCCTCCTTGTTATTTTACTTATAAAGTAACAACTGAATTACTTATGCCTCTCAAAGACATGGCACTATCTTCACCTTTATTACAAGGAGGAAAATAGCTAAATTTTGCTATGATAAAATAGGGGAATTATCGGTACTGATATGGTTTCACAGAATTGAAACCGCCAGACTTATCCAAAACTCCATCAGTATGCCTCATGGAGTTTTGGATAAGTCCGAGTGGCGATTGAACTTTTTCAAGGCGTGGATAGCGTCAGCATCTTCGCGCCTTGGTATTACTGCGCAAATGTGCGTCCGCCGTCGTGCGGCACGACAGCTTTGGCCGATGAAGTCCGGATTTCTGTTGCCGGAACAGGCTTACCCAACAGATAGCCCTGCACGAGGTCAGCGCCCGCCGCAACGCGAACTAGCGCCAGCTGCTCTTCTGTCTCGACACCTTCAACAGTTACGGCAAGGCCTAACTCGTGCGACAGCTGGGTAACACCACGCAGCAGCATCAGAGAACGTCGGTCATTGGTGATATCCTGGACAAAGGAACGATCGACTTTGACCTTGGTCAGCGGCAAGCTGTTGAGATAGCTCAAGCTGGAATAGCCCGTACCAAAATCGTCCAGTGCAATGTTGATCCCGGCATTCTTCAGTCGCTGCAAGACCAACGAAGTCTGATTGCGATCAGCGATGATCGCACTTTCGGTCACTTCCACCTCAAGCTGCCTCGCCGGAAGGCCGGATTTCTGCAAGGCATTGGCGATATCGCGGGTAATATCGCTGTTTTTCAAATCAATCGCTGACAGATTGACCGAAACGCCAATCCGATCCCCCCATGTCATGCAATCGCGGCAGGCCTGCTCAAGCATGAAACGGGTGATTTGTGAGATAATGCCGATTTCTTCGGCCAGCGGGATAAATTCCGCTGGAGGAACATGCCCCAGTTCCGAATGCTCCCAACGCGCCAGCGCCTCATAGGCCACGATACGCAGCGACTGTGCGCTGACGATAGGCTGATAGACGACTTTGATTTCCTGATTTTCAATAGCCAGACGCAAGTCTGCCTTCAGCTTCTGGCGACCGCGATATTTGGTATCCATGGCGTTCACAAACAGCGCCCATTGTTTGCCTTCCTCGCTCTTGGCTTCATAGAGCGCCAGATCGGCATTCATGTGCATATTGCCGACATCGCATTTATCAATAGTCTCGGTCGCAACGCCCGCGCTGATCTCGATATGAACCTGATCGCCATTAAGATCGTAAACACCGCTTGCGACAGAGATAACGTGATCCATGATCGCCGCCACTTCTTCATCGCCATGAAGATTGAAGACGAAAACCACGAATTCATCGCCGCCAAAGCGCGATGCTACAAAGCGCTGCGGATCGAGCGAATTCAGCCTATCTGCAAAAAGCCGCAGAAACACGTCGCCCACATGATGGCCAAGCGTATCATTGACGTGCTTGAAGTGATTGATATCGATGACGATCAGTGCAGCAAGCGTATTTGGCTCCTGATGTATCCGGAGCGAGCGCACCATCGTTTCAAAGTAGTTACGGTTTGGCAGCCCGGTCAGACCATCAAAACGTGCCATATGCTGAATGCGCGCTTCTGATTCAACGCGTTGCGTGACGTCTTCAAACATCAAAACGACACCCGCATTGGATGTCTGATTACCGATACATTCGATATAGCGGTTATCTGCCAATTGCAGGATATCACGCGCTTTGCGGCCCGAGAGCAAATCCTGCATCCGTGTGCGGATGTTGTGCAGGTCATTATGCGGAAACAGGCCCTGTTTGGCACAATAGCGCAGCAAGACTTCCAGCCTGCGCCCACGCAGTTTGGTATGTTCAGCAATCTTGAGCAGCGATTTCGTCTTGTGATTGATGACCGCAATGCGCTGCTGTGCGTCGAACATCAACAGGCCTTGCGGCATGTTGTTGAGCGCCGCATCAAACCGGCTGGCAACAATAGACAGGCGGCGTTTTCCCATCACAGCTGCGAAAAGAAATTCGCGAAGCCCGTTAGCCATCTGAATATTGGACAAGAAGTATGGGATCAGCAGGAGACCAATCACAACGTGAAAGGGAGTCCCCGCAAGGATAAGCCCCGCAAGCACCGGGATCAGAGTGCAGGCCGACATCAGAACCACGGCTTTTGCCGAGGCATAATTGCGGCCAACGATCGATACGACCGAAGCCAGAAGGATGGTCAGGCTGGCCAGTTCTGCAAAAGAGTCGCGCAGAACATAGCTTGAAAAGAAGCAGAGCATCCCAAGCGTTGCGCAAACCAGCGAAGCGCCAACGAGATAGCGTGCTTCCCACTTATCGAGATCTGCATGAGACAGGGTACCGAGCTTTGCCTCATCGAATTTATGCATGTCATAGAGGCGGCCGAATGCGACAACTGTAAAAAAACCGGCAAATCCAAGAAAGCGCCAGTCTGCTGTTTTTACATAAATGACCACACACGCCACGACATGGGCGAGCAAACCAAACCATAATGTTGTGCGATTGCCATAAAGCGCACGCAAAAAAGAGAGCCGCACATCGGCAGGTATCTCAGGTTGAAGGCTACGCCACATCTCGTTGATTGTACCCCTTTCATAGGGGGTAATATGCCACTAATCACTTAAAAATACCTTTCGCAAAACTAAACCACAAGCTGTTATTGCAACTACCATAAGATGTAATCAGTTTATTATTAAGCAAACACCGAACAGCACAACCAGAAGTAAATAATGCAACCCTAAGATCTCAGATAGAGACATTTAATTTATTTATTGCTCACTGAAAAAGCGCGTCACACAGAGCAGTTTGCAGTTAAGAAAAGCCAGTAATTCCCCAAACTAGCGTCTGACAACTGCGCACAGCTCCATAAAAGCCGCCTTATCTAGTGAAAATCGCAGGGTGTGCGCGTAAAACCGACGACGTTGCGAAGTTGGACGAATAGAAACCAGAATAGTTGCAACTTGGCCTAGATGTGATGGCCACCGTCAATGGTAATCACCGATCCAGTCATGTAACGGCTTGCATCAGAAGCAAGCATTAGCACCACACCGTCCAGATCCTCCATTTCGCCAAGCCGTCGCATGGGGTTGCGACCTTTAAAATATCCGCCAGCAGGACCCGATAGCTGCCGTTCATTGATTCGCGTTGGAAACCACCCCGGCGCAATCGCATTGACGCGAATATCATGCGACGCCCATTCAAGCGCCAGCGCGCGGGTCATCTGCGTAACGCAGGCTTTGGACATCGCATAGGCAGCAGTTCCCTTCTGAGGACGCTCCGCAAGAATACTCGTTGTATTCACGATGGCGCCGGCCTGCTTTCGGTCGATCATCCGTCGCGCCATTTCCTGTGCAGTGAAGAACGATCCGGCCACGTTCACATCAAAGATGTGCTCCAGCATATCCCGCGTCGTATCCAGCGCTCTCGCGACATGGGCGACACCTGCATTATTGAAAAGCACATTGATAGGGCCAAGACGCTGTTCCGCCTCATCGAACGCGATCTTTACCTCGTCTGGGTTGGTGATATCCGCCATGATTTCCAGCACTTCACCACCAGAAGGGCAGAACTTCTCACCATCCCGACTGCGCGAAATTGAAACAACTTTTGCCCCATGGCGCGCAAGCACGCGCACCATGTGCAACCCCAACCCCGAAGAACCTCCGGTCACGGCAATCACCTTGCCTGCGACAGAGAAAACCTGTTCGTCAGCCATTCATCCCCACGACTGCCAAATATCTTTCTATATCTAGTGCAACATCAATTTTATGTGAACCCGAAAACCCTCTAAAATCTCGCCAGATCAATAGAGTACACAGAAGCTGGCAATAGAGCATAATCCGACTGGACTGAAACGCGCTCTAAGGTGTGAAGCTGTGATCAGCTTCACGATTGCACGGCAAGACACAGCGCTTTACAAACGCTCCAACAACGCCCCTTCCGCTGGATCGAAATATTTCATGGCAAAAGTTTCTCGCCCTCTCATCGCCGTTCCCACAGACGTAAAGCCGTT